>JAISST010000146.1 GCA_031272945.1 Fusobacteriaceae bacterium | reverse complement strand
CTTTTGGGTTCCTTTTTCAGTTTGTCCATCAGTTTTATTTCCGTGGCGCTTTCGACGGTGGCGGGGACCATTATCGGAGGTCTCGCGGGTTATTACGGGAAAAGGATCGATACGGTCATCGTGTTTTTTATGGAAGTTCTGATCGCGATCCCCTCGATCCTCATTGCCCTGGGGGTTATTGTCATCTTGAAAGCCGGATTCAGTTCCATGATCACGGCGGTTTTTTTGATGTATCTCGCCCGTTGCATTAATCTCGTGCGGGGTCTCGTGAAAAAAGAAAAACATATGGAATACGTGGTGGCGGCGCGCACCTACGGGATTTCCCATATTCGGATTCTCTTTATCCACATTCTGCCCAACGTCACAAAACCCATCCTGATCAATTTTACAACGGGGTTTGCGGGGGCCATCCTGACGGAAGCGGGACTGGGCTACCTCGGCTTGGGGATTCAACCTCCCTATCCCACCTGGGGCAACATGCTGAATCAATCCCAGTCCTATTTTCTGTCGAGTCCGCTTTTCACCATAGCGCCGGGATTGGCCATCATTGTGACGGTCTACTGGATGAACAAACTGCGCAGGCGGGGTGAGCGTTTCTGATGGGAATAACGGAAAAAACAAAGGGGGCTCAGCCCGACATTGTCATGGACCTGAAAAATTTGTACGTATCCATTGACCGGACGGAGCTTTTGAAGCACATTGACATGCGGATCGAAAAGGAGGAAGTCGTGGCCCTCGTGGGGGAATCGGGGAGCGGAAAGACCCTGACGTCCAAGTTTATTTTGGGAATTCTTCCCGAACGCAGCGTCGTTTCCTATGACAAATTCTACAAGACCCCCAAGACCGGCGCGGTTTTTCAGAATTCCTTCACGTCCCTCAACCCCACGGTCAAGATCGGCAGTCAGCTCATGCGGCTGTATCAGTCCCATTACGGGGAGACGGACAACTGGAAGCGGAAAGTCGTGCCGCTTCTGGAAAAGGCGGGCATCCAGAATATCGACAAATTCCTGAAAAAATATCCCCATGAATCCAGCGGCGGCGAACGGCAACGGGTGGCGATAGCGGGGGCATTGATATCCAATCCGGACTTGCTGATCGCCGACGAGGTGACGACAGCCCTTGATTTGCGTACAAAGCTCGAGGTGATCAAACTTTTCAAGAATATCCGGAAAGAGTTGGGAATCACGATCCTTTTTATCACCCACGACCTCTCTTCGATCAAGGATTTCGCCAACCGGGTTTATGTGATGTACAAAGGGGAAATCGTCGAAGAAAATACCTGCGAAGAGCTGTTCCGGCATCAGACCCATCCCTACGCCAAGCGGATCATCGGGTTCGCCAACAGCCTCTGGACCAGGGATCGGTAAGGAGGCCCCATGTTTCTCGAAGTAAAGAATCTCAAAAAAGAATACATCGTCGAAGACAATTTTATCCGGGAGAAAAAAGCCGTGCTGAACGACGTCTCTTTTTCCCTGGCCCGGGGGGAGATCCTTTCGGTGGTGGGGGAATCGGGCGCGGGGAAATCCACGATCGGGCGGATTCTGCTGCGGATCAGCCGACCGACGTCGGGGGAAATCCTCTTTATGGGGAAGCCCCTTTCCGAATGCAATATCGGCGACATTCAGATGATTTTCCAGGATCCTTACAGCTCGCTGAATCCCGCCATGAAGGTGAAAAATATCCTGTCTGAGCCCCTGCGGGGAATCGGGATTACGGATCCCGACATCCTCCGGGAAAAAGTCGACAACATCATGAAAGAAGTCTGGCTCGAGGAGAGCTACAAGGACAAATACCCCCGCGAGCTCTCGGGGGGGCAGCGCCAGCGGGTGGGAATCGGCGCCGCCATGATCGTCAATCCGAAGTTGGTCGTCTGCGACGAGCCGGTGGCCTCCTTGGATATGTCGATCCAAAATCAGATTTTATCGCTGTTGAAAAAATTCAACCGCGAGAATAATACGACGATTCTCTTCATATCCCATGATCTGGGCGTTGTATATAATATTTCGGACAGGGTGCTGTTGCTCTACAAAGGGGAAGTGCAGGAAATCAGAAAGACGGAGGATTTTTTCAGACATCCCGAAAGCGAATACGGCAAGTATTTTCTTGAAGGGGTGGTATTGCCATAGACCGAGGGGGAGTGTAATGAAAAGCGTTTTTAAAAACGGAAAAATCTTTGTGGAAAAAGGACATTTTGTATCGGCAATGTTGGTGACCGACGGAAAGATCGAAAAGATCGGGACCGACAGGGAAGCGGCCGCCTGGCAGGCCGATGAGACCGTGGATTTACAGGGGAAGACAGTCGCGCCGGGTTTCAACGACAGCCATATGCATTTGCTCAAATGCGGCTTTGCGCTCCGGCAGGCGGAAATGTACGGCCTGACGTCCATCGCCGATGTGATCCGGGTATGCCGGGAATTTTTGGCGGGTCATCCGGGGCTCACGGTGCTCGCGGGCCGAGGCTGGAACCAGGACTATTTTACGGACGAGAAGAGGCTCCTGACCAGGGAGGACCTCGATCGGATCACGACGGAGATTCCCGTTGTCCTGACAAGGACCTGCGGTCATGTGGCGGCGGTCAACTCCAAAGCCATTGAAATGCTGGATATCGGCGGGTCTTTTGTAGTGGCGTCGGGCGGAGAAGCGGGCATGACAGACGGCCGCGCCAACGGCCTTTTGTATGAGACCGCGGCGGGGCAGGTCGCGGGCCTTTTGGCGGAACCCCTGACCGGGGAAAACGTCTGCGCCATCCTCAAAGACATAGCGGCCGTGGCCAACGCCCAGGGGATCACTTCCGTTTCCACCAATGACATCACGGTGGGGTCTCCCACAGGGGAGGCCATTGAGGAGGGTTTTTTGCTTTACGCCAAAAGCAATCCCACGCTTCGGATTAACCATCAGGTTTCCTTTGAAAGCCCGGCAAAATTCAGGGAGCGGATCGCCGCGGGCTATGACCGTTCGCCGAACGCCGCTTTTCATCGATACGGTCCGTTGAAACTTTTTGCCGACGGGTCTCTCGGAGCGCGGACGGCGCTGCTGCGCGCGCCCTATTACGATGACCCCGCCACATCGGGCGTCGCTGTCCTGAGACCCGCCGAAATTGCCGAATATGTCAAGATAGCCGATGAAAACGGGATTCAGTGTATGATCCACGGCATAGGCAATCTCGCTCTGGACAGGATCATGGACGCATACGAAACGCTGACCGGCGGCGGCGCAAATCCGCTCCGGCACGGCATGATCCACGTGCAGATTACGGATCCGGCCCAGATTGAACGCATTGCGCGGCTCCAAATCCCTGTCGCCGTACAGCCCGTATTCCTGCACTATGACCTTCATATGGCGGAGGCTCGGGTCGGCAAAAAACTGGCGGCGACGTCCTACGCTTTCCGGACGATGATTGACGCGGGCATACACGCGGGATACGGGACCGATTCCCCCGTGGAACCTTTCAATCCCTTCCATTGTATTCACTGCGCCGTGAATCGGCAGGATCTGAAGGGTTTCCCCGTCGAAGGCTGGTATCCGGCCGAGCGGGTGGGCGTGCAGGAGGCCGTAGCCGCCTATACGGCGGAAAGCGCTTATACGACATTTGCCGAAGGTTTCAAGGGGAAACTTCTGCCGGGGTATTACGCCGATTTTGTCGTGCTGTCCGAAGATATTTTCACCGTGGCCAGCGAAAAGATAAAAGACATCCGGGCCCAAATGACGGTTGTCGGCGGGAAAATCGCCTACAAGGCCGAGGACTGACCATAACCGGGAGCCGGGGGAAATTTACCGTGAAAAAAATTTTAATCAACGGAAAAATCTATATCAATCCGGGCGGATTTTGTTCTGCCCTTTGTATTGAAAACGGCTTGATTGAGGCCGTTGGAGATATGCGGGATGCGGAAGGCTGGGGCCGGGGGGAAATTCTGGATTTGAAAGGAAAAACCGTCGTGCCGGGTTTCAACGACAGCCACATTCATTTGCTCCACTGCTGGTTTTTTCTCGAGAGAGCCAATGTGTCGGAAGCCCGGTCCGTGGACGACGTCATCGATATTTGCAGACAATATCTCCGGGATCATCCCGAAAAAAAGGTCCTGGTGGGAAGGGGTTGGAGCCAGGACCGCTTCACGGGGGAAAAACGTTTGCTGAACCGCTATGATCTGGACAGGATCAGCGAGGATATTCCCGTGATCCTCACGCGAAATTGCGGCCATGTGGCGGCGGTCAATTCCAGAGTGATTGAGACGCTGAATATAGGAAGAGGATTTGCCGTGGAGGCGGGAGGGGCCATAGGCCTTGAGGGGGGCGTTCCCGACGGCGTCTTGTATGAAACGGCCGTCAACCAGGTCAAATACCTGATTAATGAACCCTATTCCAGGATCGGCGTCTATCAGGACCTCGGAAAGATCGCGAAGCTTGTCAACGCCTGCGGGATCACATCCGTTTCTACAAACGATCTCTATATCGGCTATCCCGACGCCGTTCCCGTGGAGGGAGGCTACCACATGTACGCCCGGAACAATCCGACTTTGCGCGTCAATCACCAGATTTCCTTTCACGATCCCGGCGTATTGAAAAAAAGGATCCGGGAAGGCTATGACCGTTCGGGAAATCCAGCCTTCAATCGTTACGGCCCCGTGAAACTCTTTGCCGACGGCTCGTTGGGCGGAAGGACGGCGCTCATGCGAGAGCCATACGCCGACAGGCCCGATACCCGGGGAAGTGCGGTGCTCACCCGGGAAGAGCTGGGTATTTTTATGCGGCTCGCGTCGGAAAAGGGGATCCAGTGCGTGACTCACGCCATCGGAGACGCAGCCGTTGATCATGTGTTGGAAGCCATTGACGGGGTCAATCCTTCGGGGGAAAATCTCCTGCGCCACGGGATTATTCACGCGGCCTTTACGCGGCGGGAGCAGCTTTTGCATATGGCAAAAACGAGGATTCCGGTCCTCGTGCAGCCTGTGAATCTATGGCGCGGCGCCGGGGCCCTGAGCGCCGTCGTGGGAAATGAGCTGGCCTCCACCAGCGGTCTTTACAAGACGATGATTGATCTCGGTATTCAAGCCGGCTACGGCTCCGACGCTCCCATCGCCCCCTGGAATGTAATGCAAGGCATCCACTGCGCCGTCAATAGGCAAAATCAGAATTTCGAGCCCCCCGGAGGCGATAAGCCCCAAGAACGGGTCAGCGTCGAACAGGCTGTGGACGCTTTCACGCTGAAAGGGGCCTGGATTTCAGGCGAGGAGAACGTGAAAGGGCGTCTGCTTCCCGGATATTACGCCGATCTCGCGGTCCTTTCCGACGACATTTTCACGATCCCGAAAGAGAAGATCCGGGATGTCCGGGTAGAGATGACGATGGTCGGGGGCAGGATCGTGTGGCAGGACCTATTTCCCCAAAAGGTTTGAGGAGATCACGATTTTCTGTATTTCGTTGGCGCCCTCAAAGATCTGGAAAATTTTCGCGTCCCGCAGCAGTTTTTCGACGGGATATTCTTTGCTGTATCCGTAGCCTCCGAAGATCTGGATCGCCTCGGAAGCCACTTCCATGGCGACATCTCCGGCATAGGCCTTGGCGACGGCGGATTCCGTGCCGCAGGGGAGCTTCAGGTCCATAAGCGTGAGGGCGTGGGCCACGGTCTGACGGGCGGATTCCGTCCGGATGACCATGTCGGCCAGTTTGAAACGGATACCCTGATTGTCGGTCAGGGGCCTGCCGAACTGGATTCTTTGTTTCCCGTAGGCCACGGCCTCGTCGATTGCCCGTTGGGCGATGCCCACGGCGATGCAGCCGATCCAGGAGCGGGCCTGATCCAAGCCTTTCATGGCTACGGAAAAGCCTTTGCCTTCCGGTCCGATCAGGGCCGAAGCCGGGACCCGGCAGTCTTCGAGAACGACGTCGCAGGTTTCCGAAGTCCGGACTCCGAGCTTGTCCTCGTGGTTTCCGCTGGAGAGACCCTTCGTTCCTTTTTCTACAAGAAACATGGAGATGCCCTTCGTGCCCGCGGATTTGTCGGTTTTGGCTGTGATCGTATAATAGGATGCGGTGGAGCCGTTTGTGATAAAGGTCTTTCTGCCGTTAAGGACATAGTCGTCTCCGTCCCGGACCGCCGTCGTCTTGGTGGCCGCGGCGTCGGACCCGGCGGCCGGCTCCGTCAGACAGAAAGCGCCGAGACTGCCTGCGAGCATAAGCTCCGCCACGCGCTCCTTCTGGGCCGTGGTCCCCGCCATCAGGACGCATTTTAAAGCGAGAGCGCTGGCCGAGACGGCCGTGGCGATCCCGGCGTCGGCCATGGCAAGCTGTTCCAGAAGCGCCGCGCACGTCACTCTGTCCAGACCCGGGCCTCCGAATTCTTCGGGCAATTCCAGAATGTGGAGTTGCATGTCCATGACTTTCTTGTACAGCTCCGCGGGATATTCGCCGCTCCTGTCGTATTCCTTGCACTGCTCCTTGATTTCTTTTTCGCAAAACCTCCTGACTTCCGCCAGAAGCTCTTTTCCTTCTTCCGTATTTACCAAATATGCCATTTGTTCCTCCTGTAAGTATAAGATTGCGGTTCTCCTTCCATTATACCGGAAATCCCATAAAATGTCATCTTTTTTCTTTCTCATTTTTTTGATTATTTTTTTGCCTATTCTCCAATTTCCTGATATAATTTGAGTAGAGATTGACGCGTTCTATTTTTTCCCCGGAGGTGCTTCCATGAGAAAACCATGGTCCATGACCACAACCATAAGAAGTCCCGAACGCCTTATCGGAATTCTTGCTTTGGTCGCTGAGATGGAAAATAGAGTGTGAGTCTTTGAATGGATAAAGCGCTGCGCATATTTCAAAATGAAGACAGACAGTATTCCTTTGCCCGTTCCGGAAGCGGAGGCGTCACAAAGATCAATAACCGTCGCTATTTGGGAAACAAGTATAAGCTCTTGCCCTTTATCAAAGAGGTTGTCGATTCGGAATGTAAAGATATAGAGGTTTTTGCCGATATTTTTTCGGGAACGGGCGCGGTCGCTTCCGCGTTTACCGATAAAAAGCTGATCACCAATGATATTCTGTACAGCAATTACATCTGTCATGTGGCATGGTTTGGCAATGAAGAGTATTCCCGGGAGAAAATCGGGGAAATCATCAAAGAGTACAACAATGAGCGGATTGACGAGGAAAACTACATGACCGTCAATTTTGCCGGGACATATTTCAGCAGGGAAAATTGCAGTAAAATCGGGTATATTCGTCAAGATATCGAGGAAAGATACCTGAACGCGACGATCAACGGAAGGGAACGCGCCATTCTGATTACCGCCCTTCTTTACGGGATGGACAAAATTGCCAACACTTGCGGGCACTATGACGCTTACAGGAAAAATGCCGAACTTGAAAAGGAGCTGAAGCTTGCGCTTCCCGTCCCTGAAAAGGAGTTGAATCCTGACAATATTTGCTACAACATGGATGCCAACAAACTGGTCAAAATGATCCGCGCAGACCTCGTATACATTGATCCGCCCTATAATTCCCGACAATATTGTGATTCTTATCATTTGCTGGAAAATGTTGCGCAATGGAAGAAACCGAAAGTCATCGGCGTAGCGAAAAAAATGGATCGCTCTTCCTTGAAAAGCGACTATTGCACGAACAAAGCCAAAGAGGCCTTTACGGATCTGATTGCCCATATCCGCGCCAAATATATTCTCTTCTCCTACAACAATATGGGAGAAAAAGGGGACGGCCGCTCCAACGCACGGATGTCTGACCGGGATATACTGGAGATTTTGGAAAAAAAGGGCAGGGTTAAGATTTTTTCACAGTCCTATAAGCCCTTTTCTGCGGGAAAATCCGATATCGAGGAAAACGAAGAGCGTTTGTTTCTCTGTATTTGCGATAAAAATGAAGATGAAAAAGAAAAGAAGGGGGATCTTATTAAATCACCCGTCAATTATACCGGCGGAAAATACAAGCTGTTGCCTCAGCTGCTTCCGCTTTTTCCCGATACCAATGATGTCGTGGTGGATTTGTTTTGCGGCGGCTGTGATGTGGGAATCAACACTCCCTGCAGGAAGATTATTTTTAACGATCATAACGACCGCCTGATTGAACTTCTGAAAATGCTGAAAAACGCAGATCCTGCCGGAATAATAAAGCGCTTGTTCAAGATCATTGATGATTACGGGCTGTCCCGCTCGGATTTGAATGGATATGCTCATTATGGCTGCAACAGTTCCGAAGGACTTGCTTCTTTCAACAAGGACCGCTATCTGCGCATGAGACGGGATTTTAACGCGGCAGATATAAAAAACCGGGATTATGACCTTTTGTTTTATTTACTGATTGTTTACGGTTTCAATAACCAGATTCGTTTCAATTCCGCCGGAGCATTCAATCTTCCGGTGGGAAAGAGAGATTTTAACAGAAAACTTCAAAAGAAACTTACGGATTTTATCAAACATCTGAGAAACATAGACTGTGAATTCTTCAATCAAGATTTCCGACTCTTGGATCCTGTTCTTTTGAAAGAGGCCTCCTTTGTTTACGCGGATCCCCCCTATCTGATTACGTTGGCGACTTATAACGAAAGAAACGGATGGACGGAAAACGACGAGCGGGATTTGCTCGAATTATTGGACAAAGTTCACGGATACGGCGTAAAGTTTGCTCTTTCCAATGTCCTGACTTCCGGAAAACGGGAGAACAGAATCCTGAAGGATTGGATAGAGCGGCGGCATTTTAAAGTCGTCAGATTGGATATGAATTACGGAAATTCCAATTACCATAAAAATGATCGGTCCAAAAAAGAAGAAGAAATTTTGGTACGGAATTATTAGGAGGTCCCCATGGCACAATTTACCCATCTGCACCTGCATACGGAATACAGTCTGCTGGACGGCGTCGGTCGTATCCAGGACTATCTGGACAGGGCAAAGAGTCTGGGAATGACTTCCCTTGCGATTACGGATCACGGCAACCTGTTCGGGGCCGTGGAATTTTACAAAAAGGCCAAATCTCAAGGAGTGAAGCCCATCATCGGGCTGGAGGCATACGTGGCCGAGATTTCCATGGAAAGTCACGAGGGGCGGACCTTTCACCTCATTTTGCTGGCCGAGACAAACGAGGGCTATGAAAACCTCATTCAAATCAGCTCCATCGGCTATACCAAGGGTTTTTACAAAAAGCCCCGGGTGGACAAGGCCTTCCTCGCCGCCCACAGCAAGGGTCTCATTGCCCTTTCGGCCTGCTTGCAAGGGGAAATTCCCCGACGGATCCAGGATTATGAGGGTGAGGACAAGATCGACGGCGCCGTTGGGGAATACCTCTCTATTTTCGGCCCCGGCAATTATTTTCTGGAAGTCCAGGCAAACGGGATCCGGGAACAACGGACCGTCAACGAAAAACTTCTGGAACTCTCCCGAAAGCATGGAATCCCCCTCGTGGCCACAAACGACACCCATTACGTCAATTACGGGGACCATACGCTGCAGGACGTGATTCTTTGTATTCAGACGGGGGCGAAGCTAGCTGACAGGGATCGTATGCGCATGGAAACCGACGGTCTCTGGCTCAAAAGCGGCGACGATATTCTGCGGGAATTGGGAAGCGCTTACGCCGAAGCCGTGGAAAACGCCGGAAGAATAGCGGAGCGTTGCCATATCGAAATTCGTTTTGACGAATTCAAATTCCCGGATTATCAGGTCCCGGGCGGACTCCCCATCGAAACCTATTTGCGCCAATTGGTCCGGGAAGGTCTGGCGAGGCGCTACCCCGGAGACAAGCTGACGGAAGAAATCCGGGAACGGACTCGCTATGAGTTGGACGTTATCGAAAAAATGGGTTATGCCGGATACTTTGTGGTCGTGTGGGACTTTATTGATTTTTCCGTAAAGCACGGCATTCCCATCGGGCCCGGCAGGGGATCGGCGGCGGGGAGTATCGTGGCCTACGCCCTGGGCATTACCCAGGTGGACCCGATCCGCTACAACCTGATTTTTGAGCGCTTTTTAAATCCCGAGCGCATATCCATGCCCGATATCGATGTGGATATCTGCCAGGAACGCCGGCAGGAGGTCGTGGAGTATGTCACGCAAAAATACGGAAGCGACAAAGTGGCCCAGATCATCACGTTCGGAACGCTGAAAGCCCGCGCTGTCATCAAGGATGTGGGCCGGGTTATGGACGTCCCGCTCTCGAAAACCGACGCCCTTACGAAATTGATTGATTTTAACAGCAGTCTCGCCCAGATGAAAGAACGCTCGGCGGAATTCAGGGAACTCTGCGCAGGCGATCCGGAGTTGCGGGACGTGGTAGAGATTTCGGAAAAACTGGAAAACAGGGTACGACACGCTTCCATCCACGCGGCGGGCATCGTGATCACCAAAGACCCTCTGACGACCATCGTGCCTCTGTACAGCGACAGCCGGAGCAAAACGGCCTCCACCCAGTACCAGGCCAAGGAATTGGAGAGTCTCGGCCTTTTGAAAATGGATTTTCTGGGTCTCCGCAATTTGACGATCCTTCAACGGAGCATTGATTCCATCCGGGAAACGGAGGGAAAGCGCATCGATCTCCAGGAAATTCCCCTGGACGATCCCCAAATCTATAAAATGCTCTCGGCGGGGGATACTTCCGGCGTATTCCAACTGGAATCGGCAGGGGTCCGCCGGGTTCTGACCCGGCTCAGGCCCGACCGCTTTGAGGACATCATCGCGGTATTGGCTCTCTATCGTCCCGGACCGCTGGGTTCCGGCATGGTGGAAGATTTTATCAGCTGTCGGCACGGGGAGACCGAAATCAAGTATCCCGACGACTCTCTGAAAGATATACTCGAAGAAACCTACGGCGTCATTTTATATCAGGAACAAGTCATGAAGATCGCCAGCAAAATGGCCGGCTATTCCCTCGGAGAGGCGGACATTCTGCGCAGGGCCATGGGAAAAAAAGACGTGAATACCATGAAGAAAAACAAGGAGCGCTTTGTGGCCGGCGCCTTAAGCAACGGACATTCGGCGGAGACAGCCGGGCGTATCTTCGATCTCATAGACAAATTCGGCGGTTACGGTTTCAACAAATCCCACTCGGCGGCCTATGCCCTCGTGGCTTACTGGACGGCCTGGTTCAAGGTCAACTACACAAAGCACTACTATGCGGCGATCCTGACATCGGAAATCAGCAACATTGAGGACGTGGCCTTCTATATCGCCGACGCCCGTACCCACAAGATCAAGCTCAGCCTTCCCGACGTCAACCGGCCGGGCGTGATTTTCAAAGTGGACGGAAGCGGGATCGTCTTTGCCCTGACCGCCATCAAGAATGTCGGCTGGAACATCGTGGAAGGCATTGTGGAAGAGCGGGAAAAGAACGGGGATTATACCTCGCTGGAAAATTTCGCGCTGCGGACGAAAAAATACGGTCTCAACAAAAAAAGCCTCGAGTCCTTGATCCTTGCAGGCGCTCTCGACTCCCTGCCCGGCAACCGGAAGCAAAAGTTCGACGCCGTGGACAGAATCATGGATTACGCCTCCCGGAGGGCCGGAGAAGACGAGATTCAGCAGATGAACCTCTTCGGCGGCGCAAAGACCCACGGGGCAAGTTTCACGCTGCCCGAGACGCCCGATTTCAGTCTTTCCGAAAAATTAGCGCGGGAAAAGGAGACCCTCGGATTCTATTGCAGTTCCCACCCCTTGGATATTTACGCGGAATTGTTGGACGTATATCGCCTCGATACGACGCTCGCGATCAAAGACGAGCGTACCGGGGGAAACAATATCAAGATTTGCGGGATTTTGCGGGAAATCAAAAAAATCGTCGCGAAAAAATCCGGCGACGTCATGGCCACGTTCTATTTGGAGGATTATTACGGCGCCTTGCCCGCCGTTCTTTTCCCGAAGGCGTACAAGGAATACGCCCATATCCTGACGGAGGGGAAAGCCGTCTATGTGGACGGTTTCATGCAAACGGACTATTTCAGGGACCAGGAGACGAAAAAACTCATCGTGAACCGGATCCGCTACCTTGAGGATATCGTCCGGGAAAAGAATTTCATATCCTATATTTTGATCACGGAAAGCGATAAAGCGAAATTCCAGCTGTTGAAGCACTACATGAGCGAGAGCCCCGGCGATACTCGGGTGGTCTTCGCCTGGCGGGACAGCGGGCGCCGACAGTTGAAGCCGACTTCCTACCGGATTTTGCCCAGCGTGGAGTTTATTCGGAAGGTCAACGGTCTTTTCGGTGAAAAAAGGATAGTATTAAAGTAGCAAAATGTGATATACTATAGAGGTAATTTTACAGAGAACATGCAAAAAAAATAAACGAAACAATCTGATAGTGGAGGAAACATGAGGTTTAGCAAAAGTTTTGTCAAAACATTGAAAGAAACGCCCAAAGAGGCGGAAGTTACAAGCCACAAGCTCATGCTCAGGGCCGGAATGATCAAAAAATTAGCCAGCGGAGTCTATTCTTTTCTCCCGCTGGGTTTGCGGGTCCTGAAAAAAGTCGAAAACATCGTCCGGGAAGAAATGAACCGGGCGGGGGCCCAGGAGTTGTTTTTACCTGTGTTGCAGCCCGCCGAGCTCTGGCAGGAGAGCGGGCGCTGGACGGCCATGGGCCCGGAGATGTTCCGGCTCAAAGACAGAAACGAGCGGGATTTTTCGCTGGGTCCCACCCACGAGGAAGTCATCGTGGATATCGTGCGCAGCGATCTCTCTTCCTACAAATCCCTGCCGCTCCATCTGTACCAGATCCAGACGAAATTCCGCGACGAACGCAGACCCCGTTTCGGGCTCATGCGCGGGCGGGAATTTTTGATGAAGGACAGCTATTCCTTCCACCGGGATCTCGACTCCCTGGAGGAGGAATTTCAGAAGATGTACAATACCTACTCCCGGATATTCGAACGCTGCGGTCTGAAATTCCGGGCGGTGGAGGCGGATTCCGGCGCCATCGGCGGGACGGGCTCCAAAGAATTTCATGTGCTGGCCGAGTCGGGCGAAGATGAAATCCTCTATTGCGACGGTTGCGACTACGCTTCCAATGTGGAAGCAGCCATAAGTCCCGCCGGAACGCCGCCAGCGGAGGAACTCCTGAAGCCGGAACTCACGGCGACGCCCAACGCTGCTACCATTGCGGATTTGGCGGCATTTTTGGGGATACCCGCCGAAAAAACCGTCAAAGCCATGCTGTACCGGGATATGGTGACCGACGAGCGCTGGATGGTTCTGATCCGTGGGGATTTTGAGATCAATGAGGTCAAGCTGAAAAATGTGCTGGGGACCTTGGGCGTGGCGCTTCTGAGCGATGAGGAAATATCCGCGGCCGGATTTGTGAAAGGATATACGGGGCCTTACGCCCATGAGGACAATATCCGGATTCTGGCGGACCGGAGCGTGCCGGAGATCCCGAATCAAATCACGGGGGGCAACCGCAAGGACTGCCATTATGTCAACGTAAACTACGGGCGGGATTACAAGGCGGATCTTATCGATGACGTCCGTCTCGTGAAAGCGGGCGACGTCTGTCCCCGCTGCGGAGGCGTCCTCAAAAGCGCCCGGGGGATAGAGACCGGACATATCTTCAAACTTAAGGACAAGTACACAAAACCCATGAACGCCGTCTATCTCGATGAAAACGGGGAGACGCAAACCATCATCATGGGTACCTACGGGATCGGGGTATCCCGGACCATGGCCGCCGCCATAGAGCAGCACAACGACGGAGATGGCATCATCTGGCCCAGTGTGATCGCTCCCTATGTGGTGGACGTCATTCCCGCCAAAGGGACCGACGCAATCCAGGCGGCCCTTGCGGAGCGTCTGTATGCGGCGTTCAACAACGCCGGAATCGACGCGGCCCTCGACGACCGGGACGAGCGGCCGGGCTTCAAATTCAAAGACGCCGACCTGATCGGTTTTCCCTTCAAAGTCATTGCCGGAAAAAAGGCGGCGGAAGGGATCGTGGAGCTGAAAATCAGAAGAACCGGAGAGAGTATGGAATTGCCGGAAGGAGAGGTTGTTGAAAAAGTTCGGGAACTGATGTCGCTGTATTGATTTTTCAAAAGGGGGGTCTGTGAAAAACGATAGCTTACGCTTTGTACAATTGTCGGACGCGGAGGAAATCCTCGGAATTTATGCGCCTTTTGTGGAGAAAACCTATATTTCTTTCGAAACAAAAACTCCTTCTTTGGAGGAGTTTCAAAAAAGGATTGCGGGCTTTCTCACCTTTTATCCCTATCTGGTCTGTACGATAGACGGCAGGATCGCGGGCTATTCCTATGCCCACCGCTTCCGGGAAAGAGCCGCCTATGACTGGTCGGCGGAAACAACCATCTATACCGCGCCGGATTCCCGCCGGAGAGGAGTCGGCGGCAGGCTTTACGGGGCGCTGACGGAGATTTTGCGCCTGCAGAATATCAAAAATCTCTATGCCATCGTAACGGCGCCCAACGCGGCAAGCGAGGGCTTCCATGAGGCCTGCGGCTTCTCGGTAAGCGGCGTTCAGCACAATTGCGGCTGGAAATTCGGACAGTGGTACAATTCAAAACTTTATGAAAAGATCATAGGAACCTATGAAAAAGAACCGGCGCCCATCAGGCCGGTCCGGGACCTCCCGCCTGAAGCGGTTCAGGATATCCTGGCCCGCTTTGGCGTGGGGGAAGGGAAAATGTAAGTCTGCGCAAAACTTCAGGGGCGGATGATCAGATCCGCCAGCATTTGCTTTTCCACAATCGTATACATATTGGCTGTGTCTCCCACAGCCAATTTTTCTTTGATGCCGTAATAGTCCAGGCAGGTTCCGCAGCTGAGGATTTCCACGCCCTGGGTTTCCATGGTCTTCAAGTCCGAAAGGGAATCGGATCCGACGCAGGCCAGTTTTACCCCCTCGTTCACCAAAAGAACGGCGTCGGGCAGATCATCCATCCGGCTGACCGCGTAAAGAAAACTCTTCAGCAGGATGGCGCCCAATTCTTCGCTGCCCTGTCCCAGAACTTTTCCGTCCACCACGACGATTTTTCTTTTCTTCGGATATTTTTGCAGTCCCTCCAGATTTCCGGATGTGGGGATTTTGAATTTTTCCTGCCGGGTCTCCGCGTTTTGGAGCGCCTGTCCTTTGTTGCCGTCGTCCGCTTTTTTTTGCATTCGTTCTCCTCCTCACATTTCTCTATGATCCTATTCTATAATAAAAAAGAGAGAATTTCAAGAAAAATTCTCTCTCTGTGATTTTGCTTTGATTTTCGCGGGATTTCCGACTTTTTTCCTCAGTTCCGGGGCGGCAGGATTTCGATCCAATAGCCGTCGGGATCCCCGATAAAGTAGACGCCCATCTTGGCGTTTTCATAGATGACAACGCCCATTTCCTTATGGAAGGCGAAGGCTTTGTCAAAATCATCCACGCGCATGGCCAGATGAAATTCCTCGTCCCCCAAGTCGTATTTTTCCGTACGGTCCCGCAGCCAGGTCAGTTCCAGCTGAAACTTTCCGGTCCCGTCACCCATGAATACCAGGATGTAGCTGCCGTCTCCGGCGTTTTTTCTTTTTTCTTCCCGTAATCCCAGCGCTTTTTCGTAAAAGGCTATGCTTTTGTCCAGATCCAATACGTTAAAATTCAGATGCTCAAACAGAAATTTCACGAATCCCCCTCCTTATTCCTCAGAATCCTGTTTCCACATAGCGTCGGTAATTGTTGGTCGTCTTGGCGCTCTCCACCATCCGGATCAGGCGTTCCCTGTCCGTGTTGAGAATGCCCCGCAGGAGCAGGTAGTTGGAGGCGTGATTCGCGCGGAATATGGTCCCTTCGCTGTCCACATTGCCGAGGAACAGCAACATTTCCTCCATGATTTCAGGCGCTCTCAGCGCGAGGAATCTTCCTTCGACGTAATCCCTGTATAATTCCGTATTTTTGAAGAAGCGCAACGTTAAAAATCCCAGATATTCAGGCTTGATTTCGGAAATCACCTTGGCGGAATTGATGGCGTGCTCCACGAGCCGCGGTCGCCCGCCCAATCCCGAGATGATCATCATCGAAAGCTCGATCCCGGCTTTTCTTGCTTTTTTGCCGGCCTCGATCATTTCGGCTGCCGTCACGCCTTTTTTGACGTCCCGCAGAATTTTGTCGTCGCCCGATTCGAGCCCCACATAGATGATGCCGAGCCCGGCGTTTTTCAAAGCGACCAGTTCCTCCGGCGTCTTCATCAGAATGTCCTTGGGGGCGGCATAGGCGGAAATCCGCTCCAGCTCCGGAAAAAGTCTCCGGGCACGGTTCATCACATACAGGAGATCCTTGTTCCGGACCACAAGGGCGTCGCCGTCTGCAAGAAAAATCTTCTTGACCCTCCCTTTCGGATAAAAATTTTTGGCCAGCTCCAGATCTTCGATCACATCATCCAGGTTCCGTATACGAAAGGTCTTGTCCTTGTACATATAGCAGAATGTGCAATCGTTGCGCGCGCAGCCTATGGTCAGTTGAATGATCAGACTGTCCGCTTCGCTGGGCGGCCTGAATACAGCGCCTTCATATCTCATTTTTCCTCCTTGTCCTATATCTGAATATTGAATTCTTCGATGTTGTGGTGGATCACTATGCAATTTGTACCGGCGTTCAAAGTTTTTTCGCGGTCGGCGAAGGCTTCCGTCAGGGAAAATTTCTTCCAGAAGTGCATCGGAAAGAAAATTTTCGGCGACAACTCCCGGATAAAGTACTCTCCCGCCCAGAAAGCAGCGTATTCAAGACGACCGTCTACCGGGAAAAAGGCGACGTCAGGCTTGATTTGCTCTTTTTTGCCGTATTCGACGATATTTTGCATGATTCCTTTAAAGAAATCTTCGGCGTATTTCCGCTCGTCGGGCGTTTCTTCGTCCCAATGCCACCAGTTGAGGTCTCCCGCGTGAAAGAGCGAGGCTTCTTCCGTTCGGATCCAAAAGGATACGCCGAGGTCAGTGGAGCCGAATGTCCGCACCCGGATCGGATCGAGAACGATTTCCCTGTTTTCTCCGACGGAGATCCTGTTCGTCTTCAGTTGCGGCACGGCGATATCGTCGCTGAGGATGTAAGTGACGTCCCTCTTGCCGTTATCCCAGTCAAAGATATGAGGCGAATAATGATCTTCATGCCCGTGGGAAGCGAAAACAAAGAGTTTTTTTCCTTTGTCGAGATATTCTTCCGGGGAAAAATCCCGGTTCTTCTGCCAGGGCAGGCGCCAAAAATCAAAAATCAGAATTGTATCCGCAAGTTCCGCAAGGAAACAGCTGTGGTTGACAAATATTATTTTCATTGGGGATTCCATCCTCCGGCCTCGCCAGTGGTCGGACCTATTTTGAAGGGTTTCCCCCTCAGCAAGTTTGTTATAAAAAAAGTCAAATTTCTTTTGCTATGATATTATAGCACATTTTAGATGTTTATTGCAAAAAAATTTTTTTAAAATTTCGCATACGTTGAATACAAATAGTCAACAAATTTTTCAAAAAAATTAGCACTCACATATTGACATGGCTAATAAAATATGTTATAATACAACTGTAAAGAGAAAAATACCAGATAAATAAGAAAAAAATTAAAAAATTAAAAAAAATAAGAGGAGTGATGTGAAATGTTACCCAGCATTTTAACGGAAAATTTGTTCGATTACTTTATTGACGATGATTTTGGAAAAGACTTTTTCAGAAGAAGCCTGCCGGCTTATCAAAAGCAGGACGCCTTGATGAAGACCGATATCAAAGAGACCGATACGGGCTATGAGTTGGCGGTGGACCTGCCCGGCTACAAAAAAGAAGAAGTCAGCGCAAAACTGGAGAACGGCTATCTGACTTTGAGCGCCACAAAAGGCAGTGAAAAGGAAGAAAAAGACAAGAGCGGCCGCTATATCCGCCGGGAGCGCTACAGCGGCGCCTGTATCCGGAGTTTCTATGTAGGCGAGGGCATCACCCAGGAAGATATCAAAGCCAAGTTTGAAAACGGGGTTTTGGCGGTATCGATCCCGAAGAAGGATCAGAAGAAGGTCGAAGAAAACAAATATATCGCGATCGAAGGGTAATCCCCGGAAGAGCGCAAAGTAATTTCACCCCGAATCGTACATCATAAAAAACAATCGAATAAACACATAAAAAGCGCGGAGAGATTCCGCGCTTTTTATGATCTGAAAATCCGGGGAGGCGCTCCCTTCAAGGGGGGGCCGGAAATCCTGCGGAACCGGCTGCCAACGGGAGCGTTCTTGCGGATTTATTCCTGCATTTTCAGGAGCGTGAGGCATAGGACCCGGGTTCCGGCCAGGAGATCCCCGTATTCGATGCGCTCTTCTTTGTTGTGGCTCACGCCGTCCTTACAGGGGATGAAGACCATACCGGTCGGGCAGATATCGGCAAATTCCATGGCGTCATGCCCGGCGCCGCTGGGCATGACGAGATAGGATTCGCCCAGTTCCGCCGCCGCTTCCCTGCATTTCTCCATCACGGTTTCACTCAGCCGGACCGGCGCATCGGCGGAAATGTTGACGAGATCATATTGCAGCCCTCTTTTTCCGCAAATCCCGGTGACACGGGCCACGGTCTCTTCCGCCACGCTGTCGATACTTTTCTTGTCGATGCCCCGGATGTCGATCCCCAATTTCACCTTCCCCGAGATGACGTTGAAGGCGTTGGGATAGTTGTCCAGATAACCGACAGTCCCTACGGTCCGTTTTTCTTTTTCCCGGTTGGCAAGGTTTTCAAGGGCAAGGATGATTTCGGCCGCCGCGGCCAATGCGTCGAGTCGGCAATCCATTGGGGTCGCCCCCGTGTGATCCTGTCTGCCGGATATCGTGAGCCAGTACCGGGTGGGGGCGGCGATATCGGTCACGATTCCGATTTTTTTCTTTTGCAGTTCCAGCACGCGCCCCTGCTCAATATGAAGTTCGAGATAGCCTTTGAGTTTTTCCGGCCTCTTACATTCCGGGGAGTATCCCCGCCTCTTGAGCGTTTCGTACAGAGAGACGCCCTCTTTGTTTGTGGCGCGCTTCAGGCGCTCCGCCGTAATTTTATGCGTGAGCAGGGAACTTCCTACCGTGGCAATTCCGAACATGCTGGATTCTTCGCAGCGGAAAGCGCAGAGCTTAAGAGGAACGGGAATATTATAGTCTTTGAACCATTTGAGGATCAAGAGCCCCGCGATAATGCCCGACACGCCGTCATAGCGTCCGCCATTCACGACCGAATCCAGGTGGGAGCCGATGAGCCAGCAGGCTTCCCGGTTCTCCCTGAAAATATACGTATTTCCCGCCTCGTCTGTGGAATATTGCAGGCCCAGTTTTCTCGCTAAATTTCGCAGGCCGCCGTGCATGATATCCTCGTTCTTGGTATAGCCCAGCCGGGTGACGCCCCCCGATTCGTCGGCGCCCACCGGATAAAAATTCCGGAACCATTCGGCGATCAACGCGAGATTTTCTTCTTCCTTATGTAAAAAGGGGTAGTTTGCTTCCGGTTTCATATGACCTCCTTTATGATAAAAAAATGCACCACAGGGAATTTCGTGGTGCATCTAACATTCGAACGCAATTTGTCGATTGTGTTATGCGACGGTTACCTCTGTGGCCATCGGTCCCTTTTGCCCCTCGGTCACATTGAACGTCACATTTTGACCTTCCTCCAGAGTTTTGAATCCTTCTCCCGTAATACCGGAAAAATGAACAAAATAGTCTTTTCCGTCCTCGCCTGTGATAAAACCAAATCCTTTGTCCTTGTTAAACCATTTTACCGTACCTTTCAACATTTCTACCTCCAGAATAAAATAAATGCCAGCTTCAACCTTGAAGAATTTCATTAAAAGATAGAAGGAAACTCCAGTTCTTTATCAAAATCCAACAACCTGAACCTCTATTTCGAATTATACCCCAAAATAAGAGGATAATCAAGAGATTTTCAAAAATTTTTTCAAGATTTTGAGCTTGTTCTTTCCGATTTTGGACAGAATTTGAAGACGGATATTTCGAAAGCGGGAAGTAATTATACACTTTATCTCCGGATTTTGATATGAAAACTGCCTTCATTTCGTAGAGTAAGACTATGGCAATATTTTCCGCCCAAACAAATAAAAAATGAACATGGACATCTTCCAAAAATCTGTTATAATATAGTAGTGGCAAACGATTGCATTTTTTTATAACAATCACAAGCTTTTTGTGTAGGAGGAGGAAATGTTGGAAAAATTATTTCATCTGAAAGAACGGAATACTACGATCGGTACGGAACTGATTGCGGGCCTGACTACGTTTATGACCATGGCCTATATTCTGGCGGTAAACCCCGGTATCCTCAGCGCGACCGGCATGGATGCGGGAGCAGTATTTACCGCGACCGCTCTGGGTTCCGCCCTGGCGACGTTTTTGATGGCGTTTCTGGCGAATTATCCCTTTGCCTTGGCGCCGGGAATGGGGCTCAACGCGTATTTTGCCTTTACGGTGGTTTTGGGGATGGGGTACTCCTGGCAGGTGGCGCTTGCGGCTATATTTATTGAAGGTTTTATCTTTATTCTCCTGACGCTGACCAGCGTACGGGAAGCCATATTCAATACGATTCCCATGAATCTCAAACACGCGGTTTCCGTGGGGATCGGCCTTTTCATCGCCTTTATCGGCTTGCAGAGCGCAAAAATCGTCGTGGGGAATCCCGCAACAAAAGTGGCGCTTTTTTCAATTCAGGGCGCCCTCAAAGACGGCACGTTCCACAGCGTGGGGATCGGCGTGATCCTTTGTATGATCGGGGTCCTGATCACGGCCTATCTCCTGATCAAAAATATCAAAGGAAGCATTTTGCTGGGGATACTGGCCACGTGGATCCTCGGGATCATCCTGGAAAAATTGGGCGTCTATGTCCCGAACTTTGATCAGGGAATGTACCCCTTGATGCCCAGTCTCGAAGGGATCGGAAAAATCAAAAGCGTGCTCCCCACACTGGGAAAAATGGATTTTACGGGAATTGCCCGGCCCCTTGACTTTGCGGTCGTCGTATTCGCCTTCCTGTTTGTGGATCTTTTCGATACGATGGGGACCCTGGTGGGCGTCGCCGCCAAGGCCGACATGCTCGATGAAAACCAGAAACTGCCGAAAATCCAGGGCGCGTTGCTGGCTGACGCGCTGGGTACTTGCGCCGGCGCCGTTTTGGGGACTTCCACGGTCACGACTTATGTGGAAAGCGCTTCGGGGGTTTCCGCGGGCGGAAGGACCGGCCTCACCTCTGTTACGACCGGCGTGCTCTTCCTGCTGTCTCTGTTTTTTGCGCCCATATTCCTTGCGGTGCCCGGTTTTGCTACCGCGCCTGCCCTTATAGTCGTAGGGTTTTTAATGATGACGTCCATTACGAAGATTGATTTCCATGATTATTCCGAGACAATCCCCGCCTATATCTGTATTATTACCATGCCTTTCGCCTACAGCATTTCCGAGGGAATTTCCTTCGGGATCATTTCCTATGTGGTGCTGAATGTGCTGGCGGGCAAGGCAAAGGAAAAGAACATCAGCATTTTGATGTATATTTTGACCTTGGTGTTCCTGGTTAAGTTTTTCCTGGTGTAGTAATACCCGGAATGTTCAAAAAAACCTCAGGGAAGGGCTTATCCGTCCCGGTTGCGTTGATTTTCCCGGTTCGTTGGCGGGCCTGCGGCCCGCCGATGAACCACGCGTTTTATTTTTCTATATTTGAAACGCGGTCCGCGATGGCGAGGTAGCCCGCGATTCCTTCCCGGAGCATCGCCAAGTCCATACAGTCTTCCGTCGTATGGCAGAGGCGGATTTCCGCGGGAGAAAATCCCATGACGGCGACGCCTCTCTGGCTGAAATGTCCGCAGTCGGTGGCAAAGGCCCAGGGTTTTGTCCTGACTTCCCTGCCGTAGAGCTCTTCGAGGGCTTTTTTGGCGGTCCGGACAAGCAGATGATCCCGCGGGATCGCGTAAGAAGGTTCCCCCTGCAGGCCCCTTCCTTGATAGCCGTTATAACAGGTCACATCCACCATCAGGATCGAGAGTTCTACCCGGATGCCCTCCGTGCTACAGCGGTCGGCCAGTTTTTGTATTTTTTGCAGGATCGCCTCGTTTGTTTCCGAGGGGACGCTCCGGTAATCCAGCGTCAGCGTAACGGAACCGGGCACAAGGTTTGTCCCTTCTTCGGAGGAGACGATTTTTGTGGGCGTCATCGTGGATTTTCCGAACAATTCATCGCTTGCCGGTTCATATTCCGGAAGCAGCGGCAGGAATTTCGCGAAAAAATCAAAAGGATTGACGCCCGTATGGGGAATACTGGCGTGGCAGGATTTTCCCGTCGCTTTGACTTCCACAACGATCCTGCCCCGGGAGGCGACGGCGATATCATTTTCCGTGGCCTCGCCCACGATGGCAAAGTCCGTCAGCAATCCGTCGGCGGCCATATTCATGGAGCCGAAGGCGCTCGTCTCTTCGCAGACAACGCCCACGACCAGACTGTCTCCTCTGGGCAGCAGGTTTTCTTTTTTCAGAATATAAGGCGTATAGAGCTGGATCGCGAAGGTGGCCTTTGTATCGCTGGCGCCCCTTCCCCACAATTTTCCCTCTTCGATGGCGCCGCTGAAAGGACCGTATTTCCATTTCTTTTGGTCTCCCGGCTCCACCGTATCCAGATGGCAGTTGTACATCAGGGATTTTCCGCCTCCGCTTCCTTTCATGAGGCCGATGACGTTTCCGACCCTGTCGAAACGGACGTCATCATAACCCAATTCCCGCATTTTCCGGAATGTGTACTCGGCCATGTCCTTTTCGTTTCCCGAAACGCTGGGTATTTTCAGCATGTCCGACGCCGTCTTCAGGATTTCGTCGTAGTATTTATCCGCCAACGCCCGGAAATTCTTCTGTGCATCATTCATAAAGCTCCTGTCCTCCTCAATTTGTTAAGTGCATTTCCTGTATTTTCAAGACTTTTCAACCTCTCCCTTTAGATTTTATCCAGAACACTCGAAAATTCAGCGAGAATGTCGGCGTTGTCCTCGAGACCGATGGAAAATCGTAGCTGTCCGGTAGAAATTCCCGCTTTTTTCAGATCTTCCGGCGAATAAGCCCTGTGAGAAGTCTTGGCCGGATAGGAAATCGTCGTGCTGACTCCGGCCAGACTCGGGACGAATTTGATGGTCTCGCAAAGGGCGATAAATTTTTCCGCGGCTTTTTCACCGCCCGCGATATCCGCCGAAAGCATACCGCCGCAACGCCCGTCGCGAAACATGGCCTGGCTTAAGGCGAAGTAGGGAGAGGAAGGCAGTCCCGGATAATAGACTCTTTCAATTCTTGGATGACCTTCGAAGAATTCCGCCACTTTACGGGCGTTTTCGCTATGCTTTGCCACGCGCAGATCCAGCGTCCGGAGACTTCTCGACAACAGCCACGCGTCAAAGGGGCTCATGATGTTGCCATACAGCGCGGAAAACCGTTTCAGGTGTTCTATATTTTTCCTGTCGGCGCAGATCGCGCCCCCGATGAGGTCGCTGTGCCCTCCGAGGAATTTCGTCGTGGAGTAGACGGCGATATCGGCGCCCAGTTTCAACGGCTGCACGACGGCAGGCGTTGCGAACGTGTTGTCGATGATGAATTTGCAATTGTTTTTGCGGGCGATTTCCGCTATTCTCGGGATATTCGCCACCTCCATCAGCGGGTTTGAGATCGTCTCCGTGTAGATCACCCTGGTATTGGGCCGGATATAATCCGCCGGATTCTCTTTTTCCAGATCCGCAAAGCTTACCTCGACGCCGAACCTCTTGATTTCATTTTGCAGAAAATCATAGACGCCGCCGTAGAGCACCGGAGAGGAGACGATGTGGTCGCCCGTCCCGACATTGGCGAGGATGGATGTGAGGATTGCCGCCATGCCCGATGAAAAAGTCAGCGCGCCGTCACAGTCCTCTGCGGCCGCCAGGATTTCGCATACGGCGTCGGTGGAGGGGTTTCCCATCCTCGAATAAACATACCCCTCGTCTTTCCCTTCATAGATTCTGTCCAATCCGGACACGTCGTCAAAGGAAAACACAGAGCTCATATAAATCGGCAATACTTTCGGCGCGGAAACGGTTTTGGCGATTTTTTTCGCGAGATCCACCTCGCCGGAATGAATCAATCGTGTGGCCATTGATTTTTTTTTCATGACAATCCCCCTGCGTTGCAAATTTGGGCTACTGTTGTACAAAAACAGCGCCACTATCATTTTACAACATGGAAGGGCGTTTGTCCAGTTTTCTTGTGGAATTATTGGGGGATTTTTAATGGTCGTGGGTGAAAGTTACTTCTCCGCTTTACTTTCAGAGAGAATATTAAACACTGAGCGTAGAATTCGCTTCGTTTTGAAAAATAAAGGGAAAAATAATATTTGAGAAATAGAGGCTTATTTGATATAATAATAGAAAAAAGAGAAACTGTCAATTATTTTGATGAACACTATATTTGATCAATGCAAGTTGGAGGTTGATTCAATGAAAATCAGAAACATTTCCATAAATGAATACAAAGTATTCAAAAATTTTGCTGTTGATTTTTCTTTTATGGGAGAGACTTTGGATTTAATCGTGCTTGCAGGGAGTAATGGATCAGGCAAAACAACTCTGCTGCAATTTATTTATGAGTATTTTCGAAATGAGTCTTATATGTATGAGTCGACTCAAAAAAACATCACGATTTCCCTGGAGCCTTCGGAGGAAAAGGCAAAGGAAGAACTTCAATCTCTTAGAGAATGGTTATCCTCACCGAATTTTTTTCAAAACTTGTATCTTTTTCAACAGTTGAAAGATAACCCGGTTGGAAAACGACAATTTTTGATTTTGCATAATATTTTACCGGTATTGCCCAAGATTATTTATGTGCCAACTAAAGTTAATTTTTCTGACGTCCAATCAAATTCCAATACGTTGGAAAAAAGATATCGATTTTTGAATATTATAGATACGGAATTTTTATCTGATGTTGCCTCCTATATAGCTACAAGAATCAACTATGTTGCGAATACGGAAGACAATCTTACAGGCAAACAAGTTCGGGAAAAAGTATCTGAGGAAATTAACAGCATTTTTGATATTTTGGAACTTGATATCAAGATGGTCGGATTATCCCGTGATGAACGAAATATGCCAATATTTAAAAACTCCTTTGGAAACGAATTTGACATCAATTCTCTCTCGTCAGGTGAAAAGCAATTATTTCTCAGGACGCTTGCCATTTCGTTGCTTGAACCCCAAAACTCAATCCTGCTGATTGATGAACCTGAAATATCTTTACATCCGCTATGGCAGCAAAAGATTCTAAGTGTTTATCGGAAAATAGGAAAGAATAACCAAATAATAGTTGCGACGCATTCACCGTTGATAATAGGGAGTGTACCAAAAGAGAACATTATTATATTGAATAAGAGCGTGGAAAATCGAAAAATTGAGATCATTTATGGTAAAGATGGTTATGGTTCCCTTGGCCAGTCTGTAGACCGGATCCTTGAAGACATAATGGGACTGGAATCTGCAAGG
>JAISST010000137.1 GCA_031272945.1 Fusobacteriaceae bacterium | reverse complement strand
AGATCTTTTTGAGAAAATTGCATGGGCAGGGATGCCCATGCGACAGGTAGAACGGTACAAAAAGAACGTAAACGAGACCTTCAGGGAGCCGTTGCACCTTCCAACTTCCGCCTCACAGGTTCCGGCTCTGTAAGCGACGCCCTTCGAGGCAGGTTCTGCGGTAATCAGATTTCGCTAAGAAATTTCATAGTAGCTTATAAATTTATTGATAATTTACATTTTTAGAGTATACTGGTATAATAAGGCATAACGATCGAAAGGAGGTTGACATGAAAAAACTGTTGCTTATTACAACGCTGTTGTTCTGTCTGCCGTGGGGACTTGCATATGCCGACCCCGAAAACCCGGAGGAAATAAAGATTCTCGTCAAAAAGGCGCTGAAGGACGCCGTACAAAAAGCAGAAAAAGAAAAAATGCCGACGCCGGTTGCGATTACGCCGATTGAGGTGAAATAGCCATGTACGAGGCGAAGTTAGAGAAAGAGATCCGGTGCCCGCTGGAATACGGACTAGATATTTTCGGGGGGAAATGGAAGTCGCGGATCCTCTGTGTATTGGCCGCCGGGAAATCGCTCCGATACAAAGACTTGAAGACGGAACTCGGCAACGTGACCGACGCCGTACTGGCCGCTATGCTGAAGGAGCTGGCGGCCGACGGCATGATCACGCGCAAGCAGTACGAAGAGATCCCGCTCCGGGTGGAATACGCGCTGGCGGAAAAGGGGGAGTCGGTTTTGCCGATCCTGCAAAACGTCTGCCTTTGGTCCAATGCCTACTACCGCGAGAAAAACCGGGAGAATTTCCTGCCGCCCTGCCGGAATTGTACGGTAATCAATTGAAGACTGAGGCCGTCATAGGACTATCAAAAATCATAGTTCCTTATAAATTTATTGATGATTTACATTTTGTGAAGGGCATTCTATAATAAGGGTGCAACGACATTCAGAGAAATGAGGAGGAATTATGAAAAAACTTGCGGAAAATGTGGTAAACCTCTTGACT
Organism: Fusobacteriaceae bacterium; assembly: GCA_031272945.1. Lineage (GTDB taxonomy): Bacteria > Fusobacteriota > Fusobacteriia > Fusobacteriales > Fusobacteriaceae > JAISST01. The sequence goes on along the minus strand of JAISST010000137.1, from coordinate 10,494 downwards.
GCCGAATCCATCATCTATGTGGGCACCTGCGGATATGATCCCAACGTGGTTCCCGTCTTTTTCAAGCAAATTGCGGAAGACGGAAAGATCCTTATCGGAGACGTCTTTATGAAGCAGACGACTGAAAATATAACAAAAAACGGGAAGATTTCGCTCTCTTTCTGCGACGCGAAGACCATGGAAGGCTACCAGATCAAGGGCTCGGCCGCACATGAGACGTCGGGACCGGCCTTTGAGCAAATGGCTGCTCTCGTGCAAAGCGCCATGGGGGGGAAGCTCAAGGCAAAGGGGGTAGTGGTCGTGGCGCCGGAGCAGGTGATTGTCACAACGCCCGGGCCTGACAACAAGAAAGAATTGTAAGCGAAAAAGCCCGTGCGGATTGTGCGCGGGTTTTTGAATTGCTTGGGAATGGACTTCTGCCGCACGCACTTATCAATAACCCCCTAGAATTGATCAAAATGTCATGGATACAGCCACAAAAGCCCGGAAGCGATCCCTTTTGCCGACGGGGAGCGGCCGGTCCCCCTTCAGCACGCCCGCGTCAAGGGTGATCCGGTTGCCGTAGTAATGAACTCCGATCCCGTATCCGGCGGCGGTTGTGACAGGCCCTCCCCTCTTTCCGGCGGCGTCAAAATTATCCCGGGTCTTTCCGAAATCAAAGGCTGCGTAGGGCCGCAACTTGAAGAAAAATTGACTCCATTTTCCGTTTTTTCCGGATCCCGGAAGAATCCAGGCCAGCTCCGTCCGGGTATAAAAACCGATATCGCCTGAAATGCTGCGGCTGTAGCCGCGCACGGTATCAAAGCCTCCGATGGAGATTCTTTCACTGGCGAAAAGATTATCCGCCGTATATTGTCCGGCGGCCTGCGCTCTGAATGTAAATCTCTGCTTCCCCAGCGAAAACGGCCGGTACCAGGAAAAAGAAGCGCTCGCTTTCCCGAACTGGTATTTTTTATCGGAATCGAGGGGACCGGGGTCTGTCAGAACGCCGATGGAAGTGTTGAGGTCTTCCTTTGCGCCGAAAAGCTTTACCCCTTGCTCATAGCGCAAAGACCACGACGCCATGCCGCCGAAAATCCTTCCGATCCCGCTTACGCCCAAATGAAATACGGAAAAATTCCGCTCTTGGCTCAAGAGTTTCGTTCGGTCCAGCCAGGTATTTTCTTTTTTGATGGAAAGACCGAGGCTGGTCTTTATCTTGTGGTCCTGATTGCGAAAGAGGAGGCTTTCGAGATAAAAAGCGAATTCTTCGGTTTTCGTTCGGATTTCATAAGCGCTGACGGCCCCTCTTTCATAGGTGATCTCATCGCTTCCGGCGGCGGTGAAAAAGAGCTCCCGGTTTTTTACGGGGAAAGAGTAAGAGAGTCCGTAGGCGTCGGTTTTCGGTCTTTTGGATTTTCCCCGGGCAAAATTGTCGCTCCGGCCCGAATAATAGACGGAAAAGGAATCGTTGATCCCCGCGAGGTCGTCCAACTCCAGCGTTGCCCGCATTCTTCTTTTTTCTTCCCCCAGGTCGTCATAGGCCAGCTTGATCCGCCATTTTTTCGTTTTGTCGCTCTTCACGAGAATGTCGGAATAGGCAAAGAGGTCTCCGGGCGCCACGTCCATTTTCGCGTTGTTGGATTCGAGGCGGTTGAGGTTGTCCACGCCCTGATCCAGGGCCGCTATATCCAACACGTCCCCCGCCGAAAGGGGAAAGGCCGCCCGGATTTTTCTTCTGTCCCTGGCGCTGTCGGCATCGAGGAGAATCTCTTCAATTTTTCCGTAGATCACGGCCAGTTTCAATTGCCCCGAGGTGATATCCTGCCCCGGCAGCATGACTTTTGTAGTCACATAGCCTTTTTTCGCGAAAGCCTCGTTCAATTCCCCGCCGAGATCCCGGATATCCGGAAGCGTCAACTCTCTTCCCTCATAGCGTCCGATGATTTCGTTTTTCGTCGCTTTATCCAGCAATTGCAGTTCGTCCAGGACATAAATGGCATGAATCGGGAATTTCGGGAGATTTTCCCGCCGGGGATCGTCGCGGTCGTTTTGGCGCGCAGGCGCCGTCTGAGGGCTTTGGCCCGCTCTATTGAAAAAATCCCGCTGTTCTTTGGGGAGTTCTTCCTTGAGGAGGGGTTCCCCGGAAAAGGCGTGGGAAGGGCGCTTTTCTTTTTTTTCAAGAAGGTCGGCACGGGCCTTCTTTTTTTGCGCGCCCGAGAGAATCCGCCGGTCGTCTTCCACATAATCCGGCGCCCGTCGGTCGCGGAAGGGGAACTCATAGCCGAATCCGATGGAAAAACCTGAAAAATCCGCCCGCCCCGCCGATTTCTGGAAAAGATAGTTTTCCGTCTTCAATTTGGCCGTATGGACGTCATAGGAAAGGGAGAGCGTAAAGTGTTTCCAGGCGAGACCGGCCCCCAGGCTGTAATAAAATCCGTCTTTCACGCGAAAATGCCGCAGGTCCCCCGCGTCCAGTAATGCGCTGTCTGATTTGCTGATGGTCTCGTATTTGTTGGTCTGATTCGAATGAATGTGAAAGGAATAGCCGAGATTTGCCCTTATGAAAGGAACCCATTCTTTATCCGTGTTGAAGTTGTATCTTGCGGTCACATAGACCGGAATCGCGTCATAGAGTTTTGTCTCCTTTACTTTGACGTAAAGGCCCGGCAAGTCGAGGTCGACATACTCTTTGACTTTGCCCTGCCGCTTGTATCCGGCGCCGATCCCCAGTTGGAAATTTTTTCCGAAAGCTTTCCGGTATTCGACGAAGATTTCCCGGGACGGGCGGCTTTTTTGCTGGGGCGACGTCGCGTAAGACCCTCCGGGGGAGACGGCGGTCCGGATCTCCAGAATTTCCTCCCCCTTGGGATATACGCTTGCCAAAATCCATAATATTACTACAATTGCGCGGTTTGTTTTCATTCCATACCCCCCTGTTTTTATTGTAATTAACCCATATCCTATCATAAATTCAAAAAAATGTCCATGATTATTTTCTTTTTTTGCTATCGCTTATGCCAAACATCCTGTTGAATTCCGCTTTCATCCGGTCCAGTTTTTTTCGGTCCGCTTCCCTTTGTTTCGCGATATTGTCCTGAATTTGTTTCGTTTCCGCGATGCCGTCGATGATGGTCTTCCACGTCTGCTCCAGGGTCTCCGTCTTGATGGAGGAACCCGCGGCCAGTTGTGCGGTCAGTTTCGCCTGTTCCGCCGCGTTTTGAGCGTTTTTGAGAAGCATTTCGTTCGTTTTTTTGTCCAGGGCCGCCAGGGATTCCGCCTGGATTTGCTGCCGCTTCAGAAGGATCGCCTGAGCCAGGGCCTGCTTGAAGATGGGGAGCGTGATGATAAAGGCCGAATTGATCTTGCGGATAAGGTTCAGATTGCTGAACTGGATGGTTTTTAACATCGGAATGGACTGCATCGCCACGTTTTCCGCGATTCTCAGATCCATGACCCGGGCTTCCAGAAGGTTTCGGGCTTCCTGCAGATTGATGATATCGGTCTGGATTTCATTTTTGGCGCCCTGAAATTCCGCGGCTTCAAATTCCATAGAGCGGTCGGCCAGGGCGTCCTTGATTTCCTTGACGCCGTGTTCTCCCGCGATGATGTATTTCAGAAGATCGTGATAAAACTCCATGTTTTCGGTAAACATGCTTGAGAGATGTTTGTTGGATTCATTGATTTCCTGCTCATATTGTTTGAGCTTCCCGTAAATTTTGTCGATCTCTTCCCCCATGGTATGGTATTTGGCGAGGACTTTGTCGACCTGTTCCGAGACGCTCCCGAAGAGCTTTTTGAAGACGCCGGGCTTTTCCTGGAGTTCCCGGATGTCAAATTTTTCCATGATTTTGCTCAAGACCACCAGCATATCTCCCGTTTCATTGATCAGGGACATGTTCATACTGTTCAATACGGAATCGGAGACCTTGGAAATCCCCTGAGCCGCCTCTGCGCCAAAGGTATTGATGGTCTCGGGTTCGTATACGGCGATGGTATTTGTGAGCGTTTCCATCTCCCCGGAATTTTCAAATTTTTGGATCGCCAGATCCCTGTCTTCCGTCAGATCAAAAGTTTCGCCCCGAAGGGCGTCTCCGGCGGAAGATTCATCCTGCCGCGCCGCTGACTGCGCGGGTTTTTTAAAATTCAGCGCCATTTCATTCACCACCTGAATAATTTTCCGAGAATGCCTGTCTTTCCCCCGGAGTTTCCGTCCGAAATGTCCAGGTCCGGCAAGTTGTACCGGTATTCTCCGATGTCATGCTCCGTAAAAAAATTACCCGTAAAAAACGTTTCAAGACATTGATAGCCCGTCGGAACAAAGAGGGCGATATCGAAGCCCAACTGTCTCGCGAAAGCAAAAAGAACGGCGTCCTCGATCCGTCCCGTACTTTCTCCTCCGTTGAAGCAGAGAATTTTGGGGATCTCTTTCGTAAAATCATAGTTGTTGACGAGTTTGACAAATTCGATGTCCAGATTCATAAACCCGGAAAGGATATGATATTCCGCCCCCTGCAGGGGAGAATCCTTTATAATTCTGCTGTCCATCAGCTTTTGCAGGCTGTCCAGAATATAATCCTGCTTTTCCTTCCGCAGGAATTTGAATGGATAAAAGGGATGCTGCCGGATTTTTTCCCGCTGGAGGATCCCGTTGCGGATCAGGGCGGGAAGTTTTCCCCGCAGATCTCTTTCGGAAAAAAAGGGAAGGCGCTTGATGTAAAAGCAGCTCCCGGTCCGCATTTTGCGGATCAGCTCCCGGTATTGGCGGAGATTTGCCTGAGGAACGCCCATGATTTTCGCGCAGATGACCGGCACAAAAACCTTGTCTTCGAGGGAATCAAAGCCCGGGCGGTACTTGGCTTCCTGCCGCCAGAGAAGGCCGATTTCCTCATAGGTCGTCCACAGGATCAAGGGAACGGCGTCTTGAAACTGCTGTTTCCGGTATAGACCCGTGTCGGTGAACAAAACCTTTGTCATCTCTTCCTCGGCCTGGGAGGCGACGGTCCGGATGGCGGCGCCGCCCGCCACGTCCGGGAACGTTTCCGAGCGCAGGGATTCTTCATATTGAATCTTGAGAAGGGCGGGATCCGTCGCGTCAAAGGGATTTCCCAGATCGGGCAGCAGGATCATCACGTCACAGGGCAGGCGGGACAAAAGACGCAAGAACAGCGTCTGGTCATCGCTGAGCCGAACGTTGTAAAAGAGTGCAAGGGGATAGGCTTTGGAGGCGCCGTCCCCGAAAAGCAAAGGGACATACCGCCGGATCCAGCAGAGAATATGGACGGCCCTTTGCTGCAACTTCAGCATGGGAAGGTCCGTCGTTTCGAGAAGGAGCTCCAGAAAAGCTTCCTGGATTCTTTTTTCCAGAGACGGATCGCCGGGAAAGAAAATATTGGGCAGGAAGCCGTTGGCCAGTTCCATGGGGGTCCGGAAGGCGCCTTTGTTTATTTGTTGCGTTTCCGCGGCGGTCGGATTCTCCGGCGCGCCCTCTATGAGTAAAAATGGCTTCTTCGCGTCATCGAGACAGACTTTCCATTTGGCCAGTTCTCCCAGGTAGACATAAGGGTTTTCACAACCTTTGATTTGCACAAAAATAGTATGAAATTCCCCCGCCTTTTCTCCCCGGGCGCCTTTTTCCTTCAGAGAGCACTCGAGAATATCGTCGCCCATCCAGCCGTTTACAAGAAATTTCTCAGGAGAGTCTCTTTTTTCCGCTTGTGGGATCATATGCCGCCGTCATCCTCTTTGTTCCCCTTCCAGTCGAAGTTTGCGGCTTCGCTTTTGGCCTTTTCGAACGTATCTTTGAGCTTGGAGACGTCCAGCTTCATATCCGATTCGAAATAGGCTTTGGCCGCTTTGCCGACGCCATAGGTAACGCCCGCGGCAATGGGGATTTTCAATCCGGGAAGAAAGCTCGCCAGAGCTTTTCCCACGATGCTGCCGCCCGCGACGCCGCCCAGCATGGTGACGACGGATTCGCCGGTGGTATAACCGTAGATGGCGGCCATTTTCTTGATCATATAGGCTTCATTTGCCACAAGAGGCACAACGTCCGCCAGAGGAAGCGGCACAATGGCTATGGCCGCGGCTCTGCCCGCCGCCCAGTTGATCAGCTCATCGGCTTCCGCCCCCGCCCTTTCTTTCCACAAAAGGATTTTTTTCTCATAATACCGGTTCCAGGTTTTTTGAAATTCCGGGAAGTCCGCTCCGCTTTTATTCAGGGAAGTCTCGAGGATATGGAGCGTCCTGTCCAGAAGTTTTTTCAAGCCCGTCTGCTTTCTCGCGGAGACGATGGTGATCCCGTCGGCGCTGAAGTGCTCCCGGAGTCCCGGCAACAGCTTTTCCGTCTGCTCCTTCGTCATGGCGTCCGCTTTCGTTATGACGATCAGCACTTTTTCACTGAATGTGTGAATAAAGGCGATGTCCGCGTTATCTATGCCGTCGGCGCTTCCGTCGATGCAGTACCAGATGGCGTCTATGACCGTATCGGAGGGTTCCGCTCCGGGATCCGCCGCTTTTTCCTCCGCCACAGCGCGTTCATAATCGGCCATGGCGAGACCCGGGTCCAGACCGTCGGCATCGATAAAATCCGCCGCGTCCGTTTCATAGACCGTAAGCTGGGTCATTCCTTCCCGACCGATGCCGATATTTTCTTCGGGCACCGCGCCGAATTTTGTAACCGCCTGGATCAGGCTCGTCTTTCCGGCGCCGATTTTACCGCAAACAAGAATATTCGCTTTCATGGGTCCTCCTTATGATTTTTTCGTTTCCTCTTCCAATTCCACTTTTCTTCCGAGATCCCGGGGCCGCAAACCCCGGGCGCGCACAGCCTTTTTCCAACCCTGGTGGGCGGTAAAACTGTAAAAAAACCGGGGGATGGCGGGGGAAAGATACAGGTCTTCCGCTTCCTCCCGCAGCAAAATATGTTTTCCCAGTTGCCGCAAACCTTGAAGGATTGTCTTTGTGGGACCGTTGTTTTGCAATTTTGTCATAAAAAGCATGGGCCCGCCTCCAGCCGCCACAGCCTGCCCCCAGGAGACTTCCGCTTTGGCCGCCCAGTTTTTGAGGATGGAAACGGCGTTTTTGCATTGAGTCCCCTCATAGAAGCCCGCGTTGATCACGGCGTAAATACGGGTTTCCTTGTTGTGAAACGCGTTTTCCACGGCCTTTAAAAAGCGGAGCAGCTGACTGGGAACGCTGTCGATGTACAAGGGAAAGCCCAGGACGAGCACATCGGCCGAAAGGACCTCCCCGTATTCCAGGATGTTTATTTTTTCGCTTTTGACGGCGTGAAAGGAAATGTCCTGGGCCAATTGCGGATCATTGGCCAATAGAAGCGCTTCAAGATTTTTAAGCAAAATTCCCGTGACGCTGGTTTTCTTTTTCTGACTTCCATTGATCATGGCGATTTTCATCGGCAATCCCCTCCCAATTCTTCGAGATTTTTGAAAAACTTGACGTCGGCGTCTGAACAGCTGAAATTGACGGCATTGGCCCGGACGAGTTTTTCCGCCGTTTCTTTCTCGGCCTCTGTGACATTTTCCCCGTAAAAGAGGACCTTTAACGAAAAGCGGTTGTTATAGCGGTCTTTATGGTGCATCTCGTTATTTTTGACGATAAAAAAAGGATGCATGTAGGGAATGCTCCGTTCCAGCACCGCTTTGACAAAGGGACTGTAGCCGCCGTACCAGCATTCGCTGACCAAAATCAACTTGTCCGCTTTTCCGATGAGGGGGCCCATATTGTTGTAGCGGTCGTTCAGTACGCATTTTCCCGGGGTTTTGATCCAGCAACCGAAGCAGCCGACACAGTTTTGGATTGTGTGATTGTCCTCCACATAGACCGTATCGCCGTCTTCCGGAAAAATCTCCCGTATTTTCCGCGGATTCCCGTCATGGATAATCAGTTTCATCTTTCCTCCTTGTCTTTGCCTGCGAAATTTTGTGTTGTTTTTTCTATTCTACCACATCCGTAAAATTTTTAATATTCTTTTTTTATTTTTTTGGGGAAGGCGGAGGAGGATAGGGAATGTGGGCGCGAACAACAAAAATTATTTGTTGAAAATGGAAAAATATATTGTTTTACATTGTGGAAATTTGGTGGTAATATACTGAATAAGGATAAAAGGTTCAAATATTGAAACAAGTGTATTGAATTATTGGACATTTTCACGGAATGACAACTTTAAAAGGAGGAACAATGAGAACAATAGTGAAAAGAGTTACATTCTGCATTTTGGGATTGGTACTGGCAATTGGGATTGTTCAGGCGGCTGAAGTAAAATGGCCGACAAAGACCGTAACGGTGACAATGCCTTACAATGCCGGCGGGGATACGGACACCTATTGTCGTCTGATGAGCAAGATGCTCAGTGAAAAATTCGGAGAGACATTTGTAGTCGTCAATATGCCTGGCGGCGGCGGTCTTGTTTCCGCCAAAACAGTTATGGCTACAAAACCTGACGGATACAATATTTTGTTTAATCATACTTCGGCGTCATTGATGTCTGAAGCGACAGGAATGGCAGATTTTTCATTTACAGACGATTTTACAAATGTAGCCACCGTATGCCAGGACAATACCTATACGCTCATCTGTAAAAAGGGAACCTGGAATACCTTGGAGGAGCTCATTGCCTATGCGAAAGCCAATCCCGGCAAAGTGAGATATTCCATTGTCTATGGTTCAACGCATCAATATTTGGGTTCACTGGTTGAAGAATTGATGGGAATCCAATTGAACAGCCTTGACGTGGGAAACGATACTTCGGAGAGATTCGCGGCATTTTTGGGAGATCAAGTGGATATTCTGTTTGTAAATTACATGAACATCGACGATTATGTTGAAAAAGGCGATGTAATTCCTTTGGGGTGCACTTCTCCCGAAAGAATACCCGGAATGGAAAAAGTGAAGACTTTGCGGGAGCAGGGGTATGACATCGTTTGCTCAAAGAATTATGAAGTGAAATTCCCCAAAGGAACAGACGCCGCCATAGTGGCCAAATTATCCTCCGCGTTGGAAGAAATCGCGAAGAGTAAAGAATTTGAAGAAACCTTGAGAAAATACTACGCTGTTCCCTTCTATCGAAACGCCGAGACAATGGCAAAAGAGGATAAAGCGGAAGTGGAACGCCTGAAGAAATACATTACAAAATAACCCGCTATTTACGAGGGGAGATGTATTATGAAAGTCAAAACACGCGATTTGATATGTTCGGTATTATTTCTGGCATTCGGCATCTTTATGTTTTTGCAATCGAGGACGATCATTTCGAAAGTAGCAAAAGACATAGGTTCCGGTTTCATGCCGAAAATAGTCGCCGGAGCCATTATCGCCGTATCCCTGATTAAGTTGGTCCTTACGTTGTTTTCGAAATCAGACGAAAGAGAGGAAAAAGGGGATATGGATTTATCGGGCGGATTGTGGACAATAGCCTTGTTAGCTACTTACGTGATCCTCTTTAACATCCTGGGATTTCTGGTTTCTTCCGCGCTTTATTTGTTCTTTCAAATGACCGTATTGAGCAATGAGAAAAATCGGAAAATTGGTCTGTTTCTGGCAATTTCCATTATTTTTCCGATATTGATTTATGTTTTGTTTGTTTACATTATAGAAATGCCTCTGCCCGAAGGGATTCTTGGTTTTTAAGGAGGTGTCGCAATATTGATTTCAGAGGCTTTGTTGTTAGTGTTTAATCCGATATGCCTTGCTCTGATTCTGTTAGGGGTAACGATCGGCATTATTTTCGGCGCTATTCCAGGTCTTTCCGCAAACATGGCGATTGTTTTGTTTCTTCCCCTGTCTTTCGGAATGACCCCGACAAACGGAATTTCCCTTCTGGTTGGGCTGTATTTGGGAGCGGTTTCAGGAGGACTCATATCCGCGATACTTCTCAAAATCCCGGGAACCCCTTCTTCTATCGCGACAGTCTTTGACGGAGGGCCGATGGCGGAAAAAGGGGAAGCCGGCAAGGCGTTGGGCGTTGGCATATTGGTATCATTTATCGGGGGACTCATCAGTATTTTTGCTTTGATATTTGTCTCGCCATATCTCGCGGCTTTTTCTCTAAAGTTTACGCCTGTGGAATATTTTTCCGTTGCCATCTTTTCTTTGACGATCATAGCCAGTCTGTCAGGCAAATCCTTGCTCAACGGGTTGTTGTCCGGGATCTTCGGTCTTGCCTTGGCGACGGTCGGAATGGCCCCGATCGATGCGTTGACAAGGTTTACTTATGGACAGTACCAGTTGCTTTCCGGGTTTAATATCGTCCCGCTGCTGATTGGCGTATTCGCAGTGATTGATATTATTTTGGCGGGATTTGAGCGAAGACATTTGAACGATAAATACCAGAAAAAGAACTATAAATTGAAAGGTTTCGGGATTACGCTGGCGGAATTTAAAGGGCAAATTATTAATATCATCCGATCATCGCTCATTGGAATCGGCATCGGCATATTACCTGGCATCGGCGGTTCCACCGCAGGATTGATGGCCTATACCACAGCCAGAAATTCG
>JAISST010000134.1 GCA_031272945.1 Fusobacteriaceae bacterium | reverse complement strand
TTGAAGAAGCGTTGGAAGACCTGCGACAGGGAAAGAACATTCTCGTGGTCGATGACGAAAAACGAGAGAACGAGGGGGACATCATCTGCGCGGCGGAACACGCGACGCTTGAAAATGTGAACTTCATGGCAAAATACGCCCGGGGGCTGATCTGTATGCCCATGGCGGCGGAATACGTGGAAAAACTGGATTTGCCCCAGATGTGCAGCACCAATACCGACAACCACTGCACGGCTTTTACGGTATCCATAGACTATGCCGGTACAACGACGGGCATTTCCGCCTACGAACGCTCCCTGACGGCGCTGAAGTCCGTGGAAGACGGCGCTTCTCCCAAAGATTTCCGCAGACCCGGCCACATGTTTCCGTTGCTGGCAAAGGACCGGGGGGTCCTCGAACGGGACGGACACACGGAAGCCACCGTGGACCTCTGCCGTCTGGCGGGCCTGAAGCCCGTGGGCCTCTGCTGTGAAGTCATGCGGGACGACGGCATGATGTGCCGGCTCGATGATCTGATTCCCTTTGCGGAAGAACACGATCTGAAACTGATCACGATCAAAGATCTTATCAAATACAGAAAAACCCACGAGCAGCTCATGGACGTCCTTGTGAGCCCGAACCTCCCGACGCCTTTCGGAGATTTCCGCCTGATCGGCTTTGACAACCGCCTGGACGGCAAGGAACACGTGGCCCTCGTAAAAGGCGACCCCGCCGGAAAGGAAAACGTCCTGATCCGGATTCACTCCGAATGCTTCACGGGCGACGTACTGGGTTCGCTGCGCTGCGACTGCGGCTCCCAGCTGCATCAGGCCATGCGGCTCATCGATACGGAAGGAGAGGGAATCGTGCTCTACCTGCGGCAGGAAGGTCGGGGAATCGGCCTCATCAACAAACTCAAAGCCTACACCCTGCAAGAACACGGAGCAGACACCGTGGAAGCCAACGTGGAACTGGGATTTGAGCCGGATATGCGGGATTACGCCGTGGCCGCGCAAATGCTGAAAGCCCTCGGCGTCAAATCCGTCCGGATCCTCACCAACAACCCCGAAAAAATGCACGGGTTGGAGGACTACGGCATCAACATCACGGGCCGGGAACCTCTGGAAATAGGCTTTAACGCCATCAACAGCAAATATATGAAAACGAAGAAAGAAAAAATGGGTCACCTGCTTCACTTTTGAATCGAATCTTCAGAATATTCTCTGAAAATCAATTGACAAGCGTCCAAAAATGTTCTAAAATGATCTATAACGCAAAAAAAACGGAACTTTATACTTATTTCAATCACACATCAGGAGGAAAAATGAGCAGATTCAAAAGAACATTCCTTACCCTCGCGCTGCTTACGTTTACCGGCATCAGCGGTTGGACGGCAGCCTTGGCGGCCAACGCGAAAAATCCCAACAGCGAATTGATCATCGCCCAGCAGACCGATGCCAAGACCCTGGATCCGTCCATGACGACGGATGTTTATTCCCAGAACCTCACGCTCCAGATTTACGACCGTCTCTTTGACTGGACGGCCGACGTAAAACTCGAAAACAATCTGGCTGAAAGTTACAAGCAGGTGGATCCTCTGACATTGCAGGTCAAGATCAAAAAAGGCGTAAAATTCCATAACGGCGACGAATTGACAGCCGAAGACGTCAAATTCTCCCTCGAACGGGCTTCCAAGTCCGGCGCGGTCTCGAGTTTTATGGCCATTGTTGACAAAGTGGACATCGTGGACCCCTATACGGTCAACATCGTCACGAAAAAACCCTTCGGTCCTCTCGTGGGGAATCTCGCCCACGGAAGCGGCGCAATTCTCAATAAAAAATACGTCGAGGGAAACCCCGACAAAGCCTTTTTCGAACCGGTAGGCACAGGGCCTTTCCGTTTTGACAGCTGGAAAGCGGGGGACCGGATCACGCTCAAAGCGAACAAGGAATACTTCCGGGGCGCGCCCGGCGTCGACAGCGTCGTTTTCCGGGTCATTCCCGAAGGCACGAACCGCTCCATCGCCCTGGAAACAAAAGAAGTGGACGTGGTATTCGCGATCTATCCCGTGGATACGGACATTGTCCGGAGCAAGGACTATCTTGTGCTGCATGAGGTACCCTCCCTTTCGACGACCTACATCGGGATCAATTTCAATAAGAAACCTCTGAGCGACCTCCGGGTAAGAGAGGCCCTAGCCTATGGAATCGACCTGCAGTCCATCGCCGATACGGCCTACCAGAAGGCCGCCATCGTCGCGGATTCCTTCGTACCGCCCGCGGTGATGGGCGTCAACAAAGACCTGAAATACCGGAAGCGGGATGTAGCCAAAGCCAAGACGCTCCTGACCGAAGCCGGTTACAAAGACGGCCTCGATCTCAAGATCTGGGTCAACGAGAACCCCGCCCGGAAAGACGCCGCCGTCATCATGCAGGATCAGTTGAAGGAAGTGGGGATCAACCTCTCGGTGGAAACCCTCGAATGGAGCTCCTACCTCGACAGAATCAGCAAGGGGGAGCATGATCTCTTTATTTTGGGATGGCCCACGTCCCCCGATCCCAACGAAACCATGTACCCGATCTTCCATTCGAGCAACTTCGGCTTCGGCGGAAACCGCTCCTTCTACAAGAACGAACGGGTGGACGAACTCCTGGATAAAGGCAGCGAAACCCTCGATATCGACGCGCGGATTCCCCTGTACCAGGAAGCTCAGAAGATTGTCTATGACGACCTGGCGGTATTGCCGATCCTCTATCCCAGCGATTTCATGGGGACGCAAAAATACATTTCCGGTTTTGAGCCTACGCCGAGAAGCGTGTTCCTGATCCGGAACGTAAAAAAGAACAAATAGAAAACCGGGGCCGACGGAAATTTCCGTCGGCTTTCCCAATTATTTCTTGCAAAACGGCAGAAGAGATGATATAATATTATTTGCCCTGCTCAAGACAAAGATCTTGGGCTAAAACCACAGGGAGGAGGTAAAAATGAAAAGATACGAACTGATGTACATCGTCAATCCCCTTCTGACCGAGGAAGTACGCGATACGGTAATCGAAAAGGCCGAGAGTATTCTGAAAGCCGCCGGCGCCAACATCCTCAAGTCCGAAAAATGGGGAGAGCGAAAACTGGCTTATCCGATTGATAAGAAGAAAACAGGTTTCTATGTCCTGGTCACCTTTGAAATCGAAGGGACCGTCCTGACAGAGGTCGAGGGAAGGCTCAACATTGTCGAAGAAATCATGCGGTATATCCTCGTTAGACAGGATTAGGACATTTGAGCGCACAGCGGAAACAAGTTGTTTAAAAAAATCAAAAGGAGGAACGTATGCCTGAGTACAGAAGAAAGAGAGCGAAGCTGCGGGTAAAAGCCGAAGAAATTGATTACAAGAACGTGGATCTTTTGAAGAGATTCGTCTCCGATAAAGGAAAGATCAATCCTTCGAGAGTAACCGGCGCCAACGCCAAATTGCAGAGGAAAATAGCGAAAGCCGTGAAACGGGCAAGAAATATCGCTTTGATCCCCTATACCAGAACGGAAAAGTAAAAAGCCCAAAATAAAGCGCCGATAGCAATCTACCGGCGTTCTTATTTTATTTAAAATGTCCTTTATTGTATGCTGTTGATTGCATGATCCCGGACTTTTATGACCGGTGTACAACAAAGAAGAGGTTGACAAATTCGGATATTCGTACTATAATATAGCAAATGTCTTTTGCGGGAGTATCGGTTTATGCACAGAATCAAGAGTATTTCGAGGATACTTGTATTGCTTTTCTGTTTTTGTTTTACCCTTTCGGCGGATCCCATCTACGTCCTGCTCACCTTTGACGACGGACCGGGTCCTTATACGGAAACGCTGCTGGACGAATTGAAAAAGATGGATGTGCACGCCACCTTTTTTGTGCTGGGCGCCCTGGCGAAAAAAAATCCCGACGTCGTCCGCCGCATGGCGGAGGAAGGGCATACGGTGGGGAACCACACGTGGTCGCACCCGGATCTTTTCACGCTGAACCTCCCGAAACAACTGAGCCAGGTAGCAAGGACAAATGAGGTCCTCGAAAAACTGACGGACCGGAAAGTGAAATATTTCAGACCTCCCTATGGAAACGCCAGCAAAGAGCTGGAAAAATCCATCAACCTCGTGACCGTGCGCTGGGGTCCCTACGATACGAAGGATTGGGCGGCCAAAAACAGAAGCGCCGCCATTGTCGCTAATAAAATCATGCAGGGACTGCTGGACGGATCCATTATCCTGTTGCATGACCCCCACAAAACCACGGTGGAAGGCGTTGCTCTGGCCTTGGAACGGATCAGGGAGCAGGGACTCGACGTCAAATTTGTCTCTCTCGACGAGTATTTCGACCTGAAAAATATCGCTTACGCGCCGGGAATGGTCGTCTCTTCCTTCGTTCCGGGAAAGAAAGCGGGTAAGTCCAAAAAGACCGGCGCTCCGGTGCTCGCGAGCGCTTCCAGAGCCGTGGCGAAAGCGCCCGAGCCCGATCGCGTACAAGAAGAAATCCTGACCAGAGCCGAAGAGAAAAAGTCCCTCCGGGCCTTGAAAAAAAATCGGAAAAAAGACGAAGAAACCATCGCCTCCAGGCTCCACAGAATCCGGAATCTCTCGGAAGCCGAAATTGAACTGGAAAAAGAAAGAACCAAACAAAAATATAAAAAAAGAAAATGGTTTTTATAACGCAACCTGAAAAAAATCTGCGCTCATCACGCAGATTTTCTTTTTTTATTCTCTTTTTTACTCCATTTTCCCGTCATGGGCCGCATCGGCTTCCCCGCGTCCGCTGCGATCCGTATATTTCGTATGGAAGAACTTATGGGCCAGCTCCCCCTTGTAAGGCTCGCCGAGATACTTGGCGTACAGTTCCTTTACAAAGGCGTTTTCGTGGGACATCCGGATATCCTTGTGGTAATCCAGATCCTGGATGGCCTCGTAACGCTTCTTGATGACATTGAAATCCCCGTTGTGGAAAGGCTGTCCTCCGCCGCCGATACAGCCTCCTTTGCAGGCCATGACTTCCACCGCGTGAAACTGCTCTTCCCCTGAAAGAATCTTTTCGACCACTTTCCTGGCGGCCCCGAGTCCGTGGGCAACGCCCAGACGCAGTGTCAGTCCGTCGTTTATTTTCACCTCGGCCACGCGGACTTCCTCGAGTCCCCGCAACGCCACAAAATCGAGATTTTCCAGTTTTCCGTCCGTAACCCACTCATAGAGCGTTCTGGCGGCGGCCTCCAAGACCCCGCCCGTTCTTCCGAATATGCTGGCGGCCCCGGTGGATTCTCCCATGGGATCGTCAAATTCTCCGTCGGGCAGCGTGGCAAGATCAATGTTGTACTGGTGAAACAGCCTGGAAAGTTCCCGGGT
>JAISST010000077.1 GCA_031272945.1 Fusobacteriaceae bacterium | reverse complement strand
GCATAAGAAAACAATATATCCGCATTTTTCGGCGTAGAGTTCGATACACTTGGCCAGTTTCGGGTAACAGGGATTCATGACGTCGGGGATCAAAAGCCCCAGCGTAAGCGTACTTCCTGTTTTCAGGCTGCGCGCGGACATATTGGGCTTGTAATTCAATTCCCGGGCCGCTTCGATTACCCGCTCCCTCGTTTCGGGACGAATCTTGTCCTTTCCCGCCAGTGAGCGGGAAACGGTACAGATGGATAAGCCCGCTTTCCTTGCTACATCTTTGATCGTAACCATGGCGTTTACCTCTTTTGCCAAAGAACGCCGCCCGGCGTTCAGGGCTTTTTATTTGTCAAATGGTCTTGCAATTGTTTTGATTTCTATTGTATAATAGTAACGTATCAAATAACTTTGGAGGTATTATGGAAAGAAAGAAAGTATGGGCAGTATATTTCAGCGCTACGGGAACCACCGAGCGAATTGTCCTTACGATTGCGAAGAAACTCGGGGAAGAACTGGGTCTTCCGGTGGAAAAATTTGATTTTACGCTGAAAAGTGTGCGGGCGCTTCCGAAATCTTTCGCTCCGACGGATATCGTCGTCTTCGGGACGCCGGTCATCGCCGGAAGAGTCCCCAACGTGCTCTTGAAATATCTCGACGCGCTGAAAGGAAAGGAGGCCCTTGCCGTCCCCGTGGTCCTCTACGGCAACCGGAACTATGACGACGCCCTGATTGAACTCCGGGACATTCTGACAAAGCAGGGATTCAAGCCTGTGGCTGCCGGCGCTTTCATCGGAGAGCATTCCTTTTCGGAAAAACTCGGGAAGGAAAGGCCCGACGGAAAGGATTTGGCTGTGGCCGCTGAATTTGCCGCAGAAATCGCGAAAAAAACCAAGGGCGCGGACTTCGATGAAAACAGCCTGATCGCCGTAAAAGGGGAATCCCCCCTGCGCCCCTACTATCAGCCCCGGGATTCCAAGGGCAATCCCATCGATATCCGGAAAGTGACGCCCAAAACAAACGGCAAATGCGTGAACTGCAAGCTCTGCGCCGTTATTTGCCCGCTGGGTTCCATCCGTTTCGAGTACGTGGGGGAAATGCAGGGAATTTGCATGAAATGCTGCGCCTGCATAAAAAAATGCCCGGTCGGCGCCAAGTATTTCGATGACCCCAATTTCCTCTATCACAAAGAAGAACTGGAATTGCAGTATTCCCGCAGGGCCGAGCCGGAAATCTTCGTCTGAGGCCTCAGGCTTTCGCGTCGGCTTCGGGACGCTTGTCCATGAGAATCAGGCAACTGTTGGACGCCAGTGTGTAATTGTCGAGGATGACCTCTCCGGCTTCGCTGAAATCTTCCTGCCGCTCGATGGCCGTATCCACCAGGACCCGCCATTTTCTCTCTCCGCTCACGGGCGGGAGCATAAAGGTCAGCGGGCTGTGATAGGAATTGAGCGCGATGTGAAAGCGCGTATCCGTATCTCTGTCGTAGAGCGTAAAAGCGATGCTGAGGGAGGTCCTCCCGAAGTCCGGAGCGTTTAAACTGACGCCGTGCAACGCCACGTCATAGGCGGCGTCTCCGGCGGGGTTTTCTATTTCCAGATAATCGGACTTCCGGAAAATTCTGTATTTTTTCCGGAGGGCGATCATGTGTTTTACAAATTCGTGGATGTCCCAAAAATTGGCGTAGGCCCGATCCCAGTTGATCCAGGTGGAAAAATTGTCCTGGCAGTAGGGGTTGTTGTTTCCATACTGCGTATGCCCCAATTCGTCGCCCATGCGAATCATCGGCGTCCCCTGGGAAATCAGGAGGATCAGGAACATATTCTTGATGAGTTTTTTCCGCAAAGCCCTGAGCCGGGGATTGCTCGTCAGGCCTTCCTCTCCCCAGTTGGCGGAAAAATTCTGGTTTTCGCCGTCGTTGTTGTTTTCGCCGTTGTTCAAATTGTGCTTTGTGCTGTAGCTGACGAGGTCCAGCATGGTAAATCCGTCGTGGCAGGTGACGAAATTGATGCTGGCGCCGGGTTTTCTGTCGTCTTTTTTGAAGAGGTCGGGGCTTCCGAATATGCGCTTCAAGAGCTCGGGAATCAGCTCAAAATCCCCCCGGACAAAGCGCCTGACCACGTCGCGGTATTTTCCGTTCCATTCGCTCCATCCCCTGGGCATATCCCCCAGATGATATCCGCCCATATCCCAACTTTCGGAAATCAGCCTGGCGTTTTTCAGTACTTCGTCCCGGGCAATGGCGTCCAGCAGAGAGGGATCCAGCCACTGTCCGTTTACGTCTTTTCCCAGGATCGAGGCCAGATCGAAGCGAAAGCCGTCCACGCCCACGATCTCGTACCAGTAGCGAAGAGACGCGAGGATCATGGGGCCGGCGGTCTTTCCGTTGCAATTGAAGGTATTGCCGCAGCCCGAATAGTTTTTATAGTCCGCGCCGTTTTCTTCCAGCATATAGAATTCTTCCCGGTCCATGGCCTTGAAATTATAAACGGGGCCGTTTTTGTTTCCTTCGGCCGTGTGGTTGTACACGATGTCTAAAATCACTTCGATCCCGTTGTTGTGCAGTTCCCGCACAAGATTCTTCAATTCCTCCACTTCCTCGTGGGTCGTGGGCATATGGCTTCCGGAATATTTTTTGGAAACGGCGAAAAAGCCCAGCGGATTATATCCCCAGACATTTTTCAGCAGTTCTCCCGTAAGATCCCGGTTGATGGTCCGGTCGTCCCACTCGACCACGGGCATGAGCTCTACGGCGTTGATCCCCAATTCCTTGAGATAGGGGATTTTTTCCGAGAAACCGAAATACGTCCCGGGAAAGATCACGCGGGAGTTGGGATTTTTGGTAAAATGGCCGATGTGGGCTTCGTAGAGGATCAGGTCTTCCAGAGGGCGGCGGATATGAGCGGTGTCGTTTTTATTCATTTTGACCGCGATGCTTTTTCGTTTGCCGTAAAGATCGCAGCCCGAATAGGAAAGGGCGAAAGGATCCAATAATTCCGGCGATTCGTCTAAAACCCAGGTGTACATCGCGTCTTCTTTGAGTCCCCGGATGAAGATATGCCAGATATCATCGGTTTTGTTGACGGCGGGATCCAGGACAAATCTTGCCCCGGGCGCGTAATCAATGTTGTTGTAGTAAATATTCAATACGACGGAAGTCTTGTTTTTTGCGTAAATTGCAAAATTTATGCCGTCATCCGTTACGTTTGCGCCAAGGGTTGCGGTTCCTTTTGCCATTGCGTCCATCGTTATCACCAATCCTCCAAACTTAGTACCATTATATAATAAACCTCTTGAAAAGTCAACCGATTCCGGATATTTGTCGTAATTGTTCAAAAAATTTTTCAAAAAATACAAAATTTTGCTTGCAAAAATTCTTTTTCCGTAGTATACTCGTTATAAGTTTCTAACATTTCGAGGGATACTCATGTTGACGCACGGATTTATTAACGGCATAATTCTTGGTCTATTGCTCCTTGTGGTTGCGATCAATTTTATGTTGGATAATCCGGTTGGGCGGCTGATAGAGAAAGCATAGCGTATTCGCAGATTTGACGGCGTAAAACGCGTACACAAAAGCAACCTGGCTGAAAAGCGCAGGTTGCTTTTTTAAATAATTTAACCATACACAAGGAGGATGTACATGTTACTGTTTTTATTTGCAATGAGTCCTATTTTACTTGTCCTGATCGGAATGATCGGGTTCAATCTCTCCGGAAAATATGTGGGACCCGCGGCTTCCGTCTATGCCGCCGTCATCTGCGTCCTGTATTTCAACAAAGCGGATTACATGGTGACAAACGGTCTCGCCAGCGTCATTGGAACCGATTACTACCAGGGCGCCAAGGAGGGATTCAAAATCTTCTGTCTCGTCTGGCCCGCCTTTATCGTATTGAAGACGCTGATGAACACCGGCGCCATCGAAAAGATCAAAGAGGCCCTTTCGGGCGTGACCGACGACAAACGGATCCAACTGATCCTGATCGGCGAGCTTTTCGTGGTCTTCCTCGAAGGCGCGGCGGGCGCTGGCAGTCCCGCGGCCGTGGCCGGGCCTTTTCTCGTGGCGCTGGGTATTGATCCCGTGCTGGCGGCGGCCATTGCCCTCATCGGCGACGGAATCTGCACCTCCTACGGCGGCGCGGGTCTTTCCACCATCGGCGGCGGCGCTTATCTCGTTCAGCAGGGCGTCGCCACGGCCAAGATGAACGGCATGATGGTTGCGCGTCTGCATGTCTGGGGTTATCTGATCGCCCCCTGGCTCATGGTCTATCTCGTCTACGGTCGGAAAGGCTTCAAGAATCTCAAGGGCTATTTGACGTGGGCCAGTCTCTCGACGCCTGTCGTTTTGATCTTCACGACCCACGTGTTGGGGCCCGAATTCGGAAGTCTCGGTACCGGCGCCATTTCCCTTGCGCTTTCCGCCGTATTCCTCATGTTGGTCAAATTCAATACGCCCGAGGAATACAAGCAAACGGTGACGCTGACGGCCCAGAGCAGCCAATACGGAAAATTGCAGGCCTTCGCGCCCTACATCCTCATCATCTTGAGCCTTCCCATTGTGCGCTTTACCGTGCCCTGGAAGATTCTCACGATGTTCGGGTACATCGTCTGGGTCAATACGGTCCTCTTCCTCTGCTCCTTCTTCGGGGCCATGATCCTGAAGATCAAGATCGGGGATTACTTCAAGATTGTGGGGAATTGTTTCGTAACGCTTTTCCCGGCCTTTATTACCATCGGCTCCCTGCTTGTGGTGAGCAGTCTCATGAATCATTCGGGCATGATCCGGATTATGGCCGAATATTGCGCCCGAATCGCGGGACGGATCTATCCGGCCATGGCGGTTTTGATCGGCGGCATCGGCGCCTTTATCACCGGCACCTGCCTCGGATCCAACATCATGTTTGCGCCGATGCATCTGATCGCGGCCCAGAATCTCAATCTGAACGTCCTGACAATTTTTGCCGGCTCCAACGCCGGAGGCTCCCTGGGAAATATGATCTGCCCCAACAACGTCATCGCCGCGGCGGCTACGGTGGGCGTCATCGGGAAAGAGGGATCCATTATGAAAAAGACCTTCAAAGCCTTTTTCTTCCTGATT
>JAISST010000066.1 GCA_031272945.1 Fusobacteriaceae bacterium | reverse complement strand
AGGGCGGAGGGGACGCAGTCCCCGCAGGCGTGCGGGTAGGGATGCTCCCCGCAAAAACATTGACATTTTTCCTGTGAAATGTTACAATCAGGTTAACAAAAAGGGTTGTTGATCCTTTGATCCCATGATTTTATTTTGTTTTTCAAGGAGGAACCACGATGAAAAAGTTACTGATTCTGATGTTCTGCTGCATATCTCTGCTGAGTTTCGGCAAAGCCAACAAAGAACTGAAAGGCAAAATCGTCATTTATACTTCCATGTACGAAGACATTATCCAAAACATCGACGCAAAGTTGGAAGAAGTTTTCCCCAACGTCAACATCGAATTCTTCCAGGGCGGAACGGGCACCCTGCAACAGAAGGTTGCCGCCGAAATGACCGCCGGAAAATTAGGCGCGGATATCCTGATGGTGGCCGAACCCGCCTACGCTTTGGAGCTCAAAGCCGCCAATTATTTACACCCCTACAAATTCCCGGAAACGGACAAATTGATCAGCGAATACGACAAGGAAGGCTATTGGTATCCGGTACGGATTTTGAACATGATCCTGGCCTACAATCCCGAGCTCGTGAAGAAAAGCGACGTTCCCAATTCCTATGAGGATTTCGTAAAGAATACCGCCATGTCGGGGGCCCTGTCCATGAGCAATCCTCTGACCTCGGGCAGCGCTTACGCCAGTATCGTCGCGCTTTTGTCCAAATACGGCGAAGACTATTTCAAAGGGTTGGGCGCCCAGAAAGTCATGGTGGAATCCGGTTCCGTGGCCCTTACGAAACTGGAGACCGGCGAGTGCAAAGAAGTCATGATCCTGGAGGAATCCGTATTGAAAAAAAGAGAAGAGGAAGACTCCAAGCTGGAGGTCATTTACCCCGCCGATGGCGTCATCAGTATTTCGTCTCCCATTATGATCGTGGATGACAAGCACAGCGCCAACGGAAACGCCGCCGTGGCCGAAGCCGTAACGGCCTGGTTCCTCTCGGCGGAAGGTCAGGAATACATCGTCAAAGGCTGGATGCATTCCGTGCGCAGCGATTATCCGAAACCGCCCTATGATGCCCTGGCAACGGCGGAAATCCTCAAAAATGCCATGCCCATTGACTGGGAGAAATGCGTAAAAGAAAGAGAGCAGATCCGGACACTGTTCCAGAATAATGTGCAAATTCCGAAGAAGTAATTGAGAAGTGAGAATTGAGAATTGAGAATTCAAAAGATAGGAATAACAAAAAGTTTGTAATTCTTGTGTGAAATAGGCCGGTGACGCTGGTGGAAAAGCCAAAAAAGTATTATTTTGATATAAAATGGATTTTTATATTGGGAATCATCGGATTCCTCGCGGTGTTTCAGCTGTTTCCGCTGCTGTACTTGTTGGGGCGCTCCGTATTTCCGGAGGGACATTTTTCTTTGGAGGGCGTCCGGCGGATCTATTCTGTGGCGCAGAATTGGACTTCCTTGAAAAATACCCTGGTGACGGCCGGCGCCGCCATGATCTTCGGCGTCCTTTTGGCCTTTCCCCTGGCCTGGCTCGTGGGACGGACCAATCTTTGCTTCAAGAAATTTTTCCGGACGCTTTTTGTCATGACCTACATGGTCCCCCCCTATGTGGGGGCCATGGCCTGGCTGCGTCTGCTGAATCCCCGGGTGGGAACCCTCAACATCTGGCTCAGGAATACCCTTTCCCTGGCGCAGAATCCTTTCAATATTTATACAATCGGCGGGCTTGTCTGGGTGCTGACGACCTTTTATTATCCCTACGCCTTTATCACCATTTCCCGGGCCATGGAGAAGATGGATCCCTCTCTTGAGGAGGCGTCCCGGATCTCGGGGGCCTCGCCTTTGAAGACCCTTTTCGGGGTGACGCTGCCTCTGATGATGCCGAGCATTATTTCTTCGGCGCTCCTGGTCTTCGTATCCGCCGCCAGTTGCTACGGGATCCCGTCGATTATCGGCGCGCCGGGGAATATTTATACGGTCACCACAGCCATTGTGGACTATGTTTCCATCGGCTCCCAGGAAGGGCTGACCGACGCCACCAACCTGGCGGTATTTTTGATGGGGCTTGCGCTCATGATCCTCTTCGTATCCAACTATGTTGTGGGAAAAAGAGATTACATCACGGTATCGGGAAAGTCCACCCGGCCCAATATCGTAGATCTGGGGAAATGGCGCTGGCCCGTAACCGGGATTGTGGCGATCTTTGCGCTGATTGTCGTAATTATTCCCTTTGTGTCGGTCTTTATGACGTCTTTTACGGTCAATATGGGAAAACCCCTCTTTGCCACTGGAAATTTCACCCTCCGGAATTGGCACAGAATATTAAGCAACAATACCATTGTCACGTCGCTTAAAAATTCGACGCTTTTTGCCATAGGGGCCGCCTCCTTCGGAATGGTCGTGTGTCTGATCATGGCCTATCTTCTCAAGCGGACGACCGTAAAGGGAAAGGAAATCCCGGATTTTCTGATTACCGTAGGATCCGGAACGCCCAGCGTCGTCATCGCCCTGGCGCTCATTATGACCATGTCGGGGAAATTCGGCATAAATATCTACAACACCTTTCTCATCATGATCATCGCCTATATGATCAAATATATGCTGATGGGCATGCGAACGGTGGTATCGGCCTTTTCGCAGATCAGTCCCTCCCTGGAGGAGGCGGCGCAGATCTCGGGTTCCGGCTGGCTCCGGCGGCTGCGGGATGTTCTTTTCCCCTTGATCGCGCCTTCCATTGTGGCGGGCTGGTTTTTGATCTTTATGCCCTGTTTCTATGAGCTGACTATGTCCAATCTGCTGTATTCCAGCAAAACAAAGACCTTAGGCGTCTCGCTGTACCTGTTCCAGACCCAGACGAGCCAGCAAACGGCCTCCGCCATGGCGGCGGGGATACTCTTAGCGGTGATTGTGGCCAATGTGGCCCTGGACAAATTGACCAAGGGAAAGTTTTCCGTATAACGATGAATGAAGAGAATCCGAACAAAGGGGAGATTTTGATATGGCTGTAATCCGTATAGATCATGTAACGAAAAGCTTCGGGGATGTGACGGTGCTGAAAGAATTCACCGAAGTATTCCGGGACGGAGAATTTATCACGCTGCTGGGTCCTTCGGGCTGCGGGAAAACCACCATGCTCCGGATGATTGCGGGCTTTGAAAAGCCCACGTCCGGCGAGATCAAAATTGACGAGCTCACCGTGAACGGCCGGGATATTTTTGTGCCCCCGGAAAGAAGAGAAATAGGCATGGTCTTTCAGTCCTATGCCGTGTGGCCCCATATGAATGTCTTTGATAATGTCGCCTATCCTTTGCGGATCCAGAAGATTCCGAAGGCCGAAATCGAAAAGAAGGTGGTGGCGGTGCTGGAAATCGTGCATTTGACTCAGTATGCCGGGAGAATGCCTTCCCAGCTGTCAGGGGGGCAGCAGCAAAGAGTCGCCTTGGGAAGAGCCCTTGTGGCGGAACCGAAATTGCTGCTGTTGGATGAGCCGCTCTCCAACCTTGACGCGAAGCTCCGGGAGAGCATGCGCTATGAAATCAAGGCCATCCAGAAAAAGTTGGGGATCAACGTCATCTATGTGACCCATGACCAG
This sequence comes from Fusobacteriaceae bacterium, assembly GCA_031272945.1. GTDB lineage: Bacteria > Fusobacteriota > Fusobacteriia > Fusobacteriales > Fusobacteriaceae > JAISST01. The sequence continues at coordinate 13,671 of JAISST010000066.1, read as the reverse complement.
ATCGAGGCCATGACCATGTCAGACCGTGTATTTGTGATTAACCGGGGGATCGTGCAGCAGGTGGGTACCCCCATCGAGATTTACCGCAAGCCCGCCAATCAGTTTATCGCGGATTTTGTTGGGAAGGTCAATTTTATCAAGGGCAGCGTCACGGACGAAGGGATCCGGCTCAAGGATATGGAAGACGCGGTCCTTCCCTATGATGGTGAAGTAAAAGGCGACTGCATCGTGGCCTTCCGGCCGGAAAACGTTTCCATTGCGAAAAGAGACGAGGAGGGGCAGATCGCGGGAGAAATTACCTCGACCTTTTTCCTGGGGGACGTCACCGATTGCCAAGTGGCGGCGGGAAAAGCGATGATCCGCGTCACGGCGGATTCCTACGCCTATGACGTCATCCGGCCGGCGCAGAAGATCCGGCTGGCGATCCGGGATTTTCTGGTGTATCGGGATGAGGGGAACGAGGATTACGGGGAGATTTTGACGTGATGGGGGGGACCGGGAGAGGGGGCATAACCAAACTGATTGCGATAATATCCCCTTGTTTAAAATTCAAAGCAATTCCCTCCCGGCAGGGTCATTGAGTTCTCCCCAGTCATAGAGATCATAATCGCCGCCTTGATACCCTTCAAACAGCTTTTCAAGCGTGATTTTGGCGGGGCGGATAATGATGGATCTCCCCTCGGCGAGTACTTCTACAGAATCATCATCCTGGAGTTGCAATGTTTCGACAGCCATTTTGGGGAGGCGTATGCCCAGGCTGTTCCCCCATCTGCTTACTTTGACATACATGTCTACCACCTCTTTTAGGATATATAAAGTATATCATTTTTTTTGGATATTGTCAACAGGTGTTTTACCGGTTTCGGGTGCGGGGACGTGTTGATGCCTGTGTGTGGGCGATATATTTGTAAATGGGCACGGCGCGCCGTGCCCCTACGGATATTTAATGTAAACGGGGAAAGGCGTGTCCGACCGGTAGACGGGCAACGCATGCGTTGCCCCTACAAAGATAATCATATGACAGTTATATCATGGATTTTATGCCAAAGGGGCAGACCTGCGGGGCTGCCCCATTTTTCATGTCCGCCTTATTGGCTGTTCTCAGCAAAATTCACGGTCCCGATGGCGCTTGTTTCTTTTACTTTATCCGTGCGTAACAACATGCGTTTGTGGGTTTCCTTCGACGAGCCGTAGTAGGTGTAGATATCCAGATAGAGCACGGTCGGTCCCGATATGCCTTGTCTTCTGTTGGCGAAATTGTTTGTGGATATTACATAATCGCCGTTTATGGCTTTTTTCAGCATGAATTCTTCCGGCCCGAAGCCCGCGGTCAGGTCTGTTGTGAGACGGCCCCCGATCCGGCTTTTTTTATGCCCGTAATAGGTGATCTCGCCGTAAGGGTCTTTCACATGCAAGTCGATATCCGTATTGTCGGTGCTCCAGCCGAGTACGACCCGCAGGTCCACAGGCATGGGGAAAATAAGATCCGGACGGATCCGTTTTGTATTCAGACCCGGGTTTCTTGAGATCAACGCGTTCATTTCAACAAACACGATTTCTTTGATGCTCTCAAAGCGGTCCCAATAACCGGTCAGTATCTTGTAAAAATATTCCAGGGCCGCTTCTTTCTGTCCGGCCGCCTCGCAGGCCAGCGCCAGATCCCTGTAGGATTGCGGATCTTCTCCGCGCAATTTCAGAATCTTCCGGAAGAGGACGAGGGCATAGTCGTAAGCGCCTACTTCCATGAACTTGTTGGCCGCGGTCCGAAGAAGCTCGGGGCTGTCCAGCTTCATGTCCGCAATGCCGGAAAGGATTACAAGGGCTTTTTCCTTCTGATTCCGGCGGATGAATTCGTCCGTCACGTCAAAGAAAAACGAAGGCTGGTCGTCGTAACCGGCTTTAATCATCAGATAGGCCATATAGAGCTCCTGATCGGAGGTTTTTTCGAGTATTTTCATGTAAGGCGTTTCCGGATCCCAAGCCCGGACGGCGATCCCGACTTCTTTGCTTTCGGCGGCGGGCCGGTTTTGTGCGGACGCGCCGGCGGAGACGCCGGAGGGAGCGTAATACGTATCGCGGTTGCTCATACTTGCAGTGTCGGGCGCGCTTCTGCTTGCGGATTTCGCAACCGGGGCCGACGCGACGGATTTTCTTGCGATTGCACTTTTCTTTGGCGGTCCTTTTGTGGCGGGAGGCGCACTTTGAAGCGGTTTGTTATTAAAAAGATTAGATACATAATTTGCTGCCACGCTGCCTGTTTTCGTGGCGCCGTTTTTATTTGCGTTTTTGCGTGACGGTGAAACAGGCGCCCGTGCACCTGTAGACCCTTGCGTCTTCAATTTTTGAAAGGATTGGGGAGGCTTCGACTGGTCAAATTCCGTCAGATACCAATCCTTGACAGATTTCGCGATAGTAATGGACGCGTTGATATTCTGCTCTTCCGTTCTTTCAGCCGCTTGATTCTGCTGCTTGGGGCGGCTTGAGACATAGCGGTTGTATTCATCCTGCAATTCCGGCGGCGGCGCGATCTTGTAATTCACGTAATCGCTGATGTTTTCCAGGACCAAAAGGGAAGTGAAGTCCGTGACGACGGAATACTCCTTCCCCAATTTCGTGATTTCCTTTTCGTTTTCCTCCGGATCCCATTCCAGTTCCCGGATTCTCTGCCGGGCCCAAAGTCGTGATACGGCAGGGTTATTGCCGGGATTTCCGACGGGAACCTCTTTGGTCAGGACGATTTCGTCTTTTCCGTAGCCGAAGGATAAGAGCAGTCGTCCCGCATTCCCTGAAAGGATTCCTGCGAAGGTCAGGTTTTCGCCGACTTCCACGCCCGGCGTAGGATGAATATTTCTGAAAATTCCTTCTTTGGATTCGATTTTCAGGAGTTTCAAGCCGTGTACGGCGAGCTTTTTCAAAGCGCTTTCGGCGTCGATCGTATTCAGATTGATGAAATTGCCGCCGCTGGACCGGGCAAGATCTTCAAGGAAGCCCCGGTTGTATTCGGGGGAAGAGTTGATGGTATAGACGGCTTGGGCGGAGACGGAAGGCTTTTTTTCCCCCATGGTGTTGAGTCCGTCCGAAAACAGGAGGATTTCCTCCGCCGTCAGGCCCGCAAACAGATCCGTGGGGAAAACCGTTCCCCCGTCGTATTTGATGGATTCGATGGTCTGCCTGAGTTCGGCCCACGCGCCTTCTTTTACGGTAAATGCCTTTCCGCTATCCTTTGTGAGACCAAAGGGAATCAATTCTACCTCCACATCGGAAAGCAGGCGGAAATAGGCGTCCAACAGCTCCAATTCCCGCGATATGGCGCGTTTTTCACCGGAAAGGGACGTATCCCAGTAGATCGCGATTTTTTGCGGGAGTTTCTTTTCCCGCCATTGGGCTTCGAGGGGGATATCCCCGTAGAAATATGTATCGCGTCCTTCTTTGTGGGTAAAGAGCAAGTCCTCTTTTTCCCGGGGAAAGGTCAATGTCAACATATGGTTTAGCAGGAAATCTTCTTTGTCGAAATGGAATCTTGTCCCGTTCCGGGTATTTTGGGCCGCAAGGGGCAAATCCCCGCTTATCTGCGGCGCTCCTGCGGATTCACCGTTTGCGGTAAGCACATCGAGGGAAAAATTGAGGGATTGTTTGAATTTCAAAGGCAAATCATAAATATAGCGTCCGTCCTCTACGGCGAGCGGTTCTTCGATGGTCACCCGCAGTCGTCTCGTCCCTTTGGCGGTGAAGGGATAAATCCGCATTCTGTATTGATTGCCAGAAGTCTTTTCCACAAGCGCCGGATCGACGCCTTTGCGGACAATGGCCTCAAAGGTCTGCCGGGCCTTTTCCTTTTCGACAACGACGCCTTCCCGCATTTTGCCGTTGATGTCCAGAGCAATGGCGGAGACGTTCTGGTTATCTCCCAGGGGCATTTCAAATTCGCCTTCCATGACGACGGCGTTGGGGTTTTGAAAGGTCATGTCGTAGGTGGTAAGCGCCACATTGCCTATAATTTCCACTTGGATTTTCAGATCCCGCAGTGTGATCTGTTCCCGGTTTTCCTGCACAGTGACCCGGGGAACGCGTTCAATAAAAATAATACGCGGCGGTACGGGTCTTCTCCGCAGATTCGTGAACCAATGGGAATAAGAACTTTGTCCTTTTGCGAAAAGCGTCAGTGTAAACAGGAGCAAAGACAGGATTACGCGGATCTTTTTCATATTGCCACCTTCGGGGGTTTGGTGGGTGGGGGTTGTGTTGATTTCTGTGACCCGCCCTTCAATAATAAGGCTTTTTTTGATAAACGGCTTTGGTCTCATCTCATCATTCTTTTCATAAAATAACTCCTATGGTCATATTTACCGGTAATCCTTCAAAACATTTACATTATGCCGTTCTACGACGCTTAAATCACTTTCGGAAAAATAGCGGTTCGGGTTGTACCAGGGCTCGCGGGTAAATACGTTTTTCCATTTGTCGGTCTTGAAAATGTAGCCGTGGGTGGCATAGATGAAATTGCGGAGATAATCGGCTTCATTTTTTGTGATGCCGTTGCTGCGCAGCGTTTGCGCGGTAATTCGTTCCGTTCTGATAATGCCCTGCAGGTAGGTAAGGGGGGAACCATACCCACTGGATTGTTGGGGTCCTGTTGGTTGCTGGGAAGGGGGCGTTTGTACTTGAGAGGATATCACTCCGGAATCTCCGTCTGGAATCCGCTGCAAAGAGAAATCAATCTCATTGCCGGTAGTCCGTGTATTTATAATGAGGTTATATTGACAATAATCCCCAGCGGGAGTATTCACAAAATTCTCTCCATCTTTGTACACATAAATAGGATCAATTGTAATTCTGAGATGTGTTTCGCCTTCACGTTTTTCCATATAATCATGAAATTTTCCCAGAATCGTTTCAAACATATAAGGATGTTTTTGTTTTAACATTCCGAGAATCCGAGCTTCTGTGTTCTTGATTTGTACGGAATCAAAACCGAAGTATCGCAATTGATCAATATAATCAATCTTCTGCACCAAGCGAAACGCCTGGGCTTTACTGTTAATCCCACCGGCATCGCCGCGATAATACCAATAGTTCTCCTCATCGTATTCATCCATTAAAGCGACTAAGAGATTTTCTTCTTTTGCCCGGTTTTGTGCAACATGATGTGGATACGCTTGTATGATCCGATTGGACATTTCATCTGCAATATTGTATTCATAGGTATCCAGGATCACATTCTTTTTGACGGCCCGACCGGATTCCGCATCTGCGTCAGGCCCGCCATCCAGTTTTTTGATGAGATATTCTATTGATATAACAGGGGCGTTGATTTTGGGCGGAAGCTTTCCCACAAGGACTACTTTTTTCTGATCTTTATGATATTGCACATCAAAATAGAAAACTGGCGCAGCCGTTGCAGGTTTTGGTAAAACGGCGATTTCGAGCAGGTATCTTCTAGATTTGTATAAATAATCCGGATCCACCGCTTCGATATCATAATCATAGTCCCAACGAAACTGCGCCAGTTCTTTTGCGATTTCTTTTTCTATAAATTGAAAATCCTGCTCCGTATATTTAATGTGCTCATTTAAAAAATTCGGTATAGCTTTGAAATTTCTTACAGGTTTTGTTACATTTGTGGAATAGGATCCCGCAACTTGCGAATGATTTGATCCCCCTTGCGCTTGTTCCTGCTTCTGCTTCAACCACGGGGGCGTCGCACCCGTGGAGTTCTGCTCGGCTTGGCTGCTTTGAACGGATTGAGCTGGAGTCGGAGTCGCCGTTGAAGTTGAGGATTCCTGCATTGTCTTATTGAGCCAGGGAAGTACGGCCCCTTTGTTCGGAGTACCTGCTTGCGATGCGTAATCTGAAGCAAGGCACAACATCCCTATGAGAATTATCAATAATTTTCTCATTGTTCACCTCGTAAAACCTTACGTTTCATTCCCATTCACAAATAAAGTATCGTTCCGGATACTTCTCGTCATTCCAACCCCAACTGCCCCACGCGTTGGTCAGTTCTACGATGTCCTCGCCGTTGCCGTCATCATTGGGTTCTCCGTCATTCCAATTCGTATAGAGAAGCGGTTCACCCGTTACCCATTCCCAGCGTCCTTCCACGTTCCGGTCATGGAGTCCGATCCAGTACCCTTCCCTGAGGTCCTGGGGCAGCAAATTTATAATATATTCCTGCTCCTCGGCGCTGGTGATCGTGGCAAGATGTCCTCCGAGAGATTCGCAGTGAGCCTTGGCGTCATCCCAGTTCATTCGTTTAAAGATTACCTGGTATTGATGGTTTCCGGCGCCCACATTCTTTCGAAGGGACATGACAAAGGGCAGTCCCGGTCCTTCTTTCATCAGCGTCCCTTCTCCCTGCAAATGCCAGGCCTCATTGTCTCCGCTCCGATAGTTGTTTACGTGTCTAGTATACATTACGTTGAGCGTACTCGTATTGATCATGGAAAGGCTGTAAATTTGCGTTTCAGACCAGACGCCGCCTTTGTTGACCCAGGCGTAGACAAGGTTGTTTCTGGCGTAAAGAAAGTTACTGTCTTCTGGATTTGTCGCCCGTTTGTTGTTGTCGTCTACAAAGTACTGGGTGATTTTGTCATCGGTGATTTCAAGGGCAATGCGGACCGTTCCTTTTCCTTCCGTCAATATGATCTCTCCCGTCCACATGCCGTTGAATTGGGAACGATCGGCGCTGTCGGCAAATGCGCTCAGGGACTGGAATAAGAGGATCAGGGTGATGCACGCGATTTTTATGGTCTTTTTCATAAAGCCTCCCGGGTTAGAGTTTTGCGTATTTTGTGGATATGGGCGTCGCTTGAAATCTATGTGGAAATTCCGTTGATTTTTTCATATTTATAAAATTTATCGTGCTTCCAATTTTGGGGATTATCTGCAATATATTTTCGTATTTTTATATAGGATTCCCTGTCTTCCACGACATGATCATAAAAATTTCGCTGCCAGATTTTGCCGTCATATTTCATTCCATGGGTTTGTTTTTTTATAAAAACATGGGTTACCAGAGATTTATAGGCCCCGATGATTTTTCCGAGAGATTCGCGTTCTCCCGTTGGGATCAATTTGGATTGGTTCCGCTTTTTGAATTGGACAATCAAATGAATATGGTTGGGCATGATTTGAAATTCCCGGCAACGTATATGGGGAAATCTGTCCGGCAATTTATCCCATTGGCTTTGCGCTATTTTCCCCAATTCGGTCAATATAATCTCTTCGCTTGCTATGGCGCCGAATATTTCTTTTCTGTCTTTCGCGCAGATCGTGACGAAATATATGCCGGGGTTGGAGTAATCATAATGTTTCAGGCGGATGCTTCGGCGGTTGAACCATGCGGGTTCGTAGAGGGCCAATTGGATTTCACCTCCAGGGGAATTCACGTAGGGCGGCCGTTTTATTATGGGCCGGGCCATTAATTATGCGTAGGATCAATGTTTGGTTATCATAGGGCGGCCACAAGGGCGTCCGGTCGTTTGTGCGGGCTGTTACCAAGGGCGCCCCTACCGAGGGGGACATACCGATTGTTAAAACAATTGGAAGTATCATTCCTTGTTGACAATACTATCGTTTAATTTCCTCCAGAGAAATTATTTTCGCCTGCAGCGTATCAATCATAAGATAATAGTAGGTAAAGGAATCTTTAAGCTCGCGCTTGGGAAATTCCACATTCTTTGCCCCATCTCGATAACCTGAAATAGCATGAATTCCCAATTTCATGCGGACCTGGTTTCCCCGCTTTTCAAAAAAATTCTCGAATTTTTCCAGACTTGCCATAAACACAAAGGAATTTTTATTTCTCAATATACCGAGAATTTCCGTTTGCATTTGTTCCATTTGTTGCGGATCCCATCCGAAATAGCGCGTTTGTTCAAAATATCCGATCTGTTTGGTTACGTGTAAAAACATATCTTTTGTAAATTCGTATGGGTTGGGATCTCCACGGTAGTAATGAATCCAAAAATAATCCCAGCACAAATCTCTAAACATTTTTTCTTTGGGCGTCAATTTTTGATGGGATTCCGACTCTTTTCTGCTGATCGCAGCGCTTATTTTATTGAATGTATCGTACTCATAAGTATCTAACAGAATATTTTTGACAGCCCGGCCGGACTCTGTTTCGTTACTTGGTCCGTCATCCAGTTTTTTAATGAAATAGTCCATGGTAAAGGTCATCGAATTGATCCTTGGCGGAAATTTTCCTTTAAGGACAATCTTTCCGAATTCTTTGTGCTCGTTTACAAGGAAGTAGGAGACTGGCGCTGCCGTTGCCGGTTTTGGTAGAACCGCGATTTCAAGCAGTGCATTCTCATCCGCTCCTCCGAAATAATAATGCGGATATACCACTTCAACATCATATTCGTAATTCCAGCGGAATTGGGCAAGCTCTTTTGCGATTTCTCTTTCTATAAATTGATAATCTTGCTCGGAATAATAGTTGGGATTATACAAAAAATATCTAATAATGCGGGCACTTTTGTCATTGTGTGAAGACGTTCCTGCATAGGAATTCGCATTATTTCCAGCATTTGATGACTGCCCTGTCCATTTCCGGATCTCCCCGCTCTGGGATGATTGTGTCGACGGCGTTGAATTTTGGCCCGTCCATTTTCGGATGGATTTTTCTTCCGGTACGGGTGGATTTCGCGGGGAACCTGTGGATTCCAGTTTCTTTTTGTCCAACCAGGGGAGTCCTGTGGTCTGTGCGGGGGCGTTGCCGGACGCGGTAAAAAGGCAAACATATATTAAGAGCGTCGGAATTGTAATGGATATTTTCATGATAAACTCCCGAATAAATTTCTTGTTTTTGCAGGCATTCACGACAATTTGTGTAGGGGCGACCCAATGCCTGTTTATCATAGGGCGGCCACAAGGGCGGCTGGACATGTGTGTGAGATTGTTCCCAAGGGCGCCCCTACCGAGGGTATCATTCCGCATGCTTAAACATGTGCGAATCTGTTTTTGATTGGATCATTTCATTTTTTGTTGACGGCTTCGTTTTGTTTGGCTTTCAACCACGGCAGTTGATTGGCCGCTTTCTGAGGGATGATGCTACTCTCCAGAGGAAAGACTTTGACACGCTTTCCCTGTTCCCACAATTCTCTTCGGAGTTTTTTTTCTTCCGGGAAATATTCAATGCCGGTACCGTCGATCAGGCCATTTTTGTATGGCATTTCCGATTTCAGCTCTCCGTTTTCATAATAGGATTTCCAGATTCCTTCTTTTTTGGAATCTACAAAATTTCCTTCGATCCGAAGTTTACCGTTTTCATAATAAGCCGAAGCATTGCCTTGTATAAGACCATTGACAAAGATATATTCCCATTCCTTTTTTCCGCTTCCGTAGTATGTATATACGGGACCTTCTTTTTTTCCGTCTTTCCAGTTCGTGTCCTGTTTTAACCGGCCATTTTCATAGTATGTCGTTTCACTTCCATTTTTGACGCCGTCAATAAAATCACATTCATACGCAATATTCCCGTTCCTGTAAAATTGCTTCCCATGTCCGTTATGTTTTCCCTTGCTGTAGTTTATTTCGTAATACAGCGCTCCATTTTGGAAATAGAACTTTACGGTTCCTTCATTTTTTCCGCCTTTGAAATAGTTTTCAATGCGGACTTGACCGTCTGGATAATATTCCGTCAAAGGGCCTTCATAGGGCTTATCGGTGGTTATATCGTATAAAACGCCGTCTTTGTATATTTGCTCATAATAGGTTTTCTGTTGCGGGTCGTACCGCTTTACCAAACCATTCGGAATCTCTCCATTCATTTCGACTTCTCTCAGCAGAAAATTGTCCATTGTGTGAACATTGCTCTTATAGATAATTCCGTCTTTGTAAAAAGTTTTATAGATAATATCGGCAACGGCTGCATTTGATTCAGCCATTCCTGTAAAAGGCGTATTCGAATTTTTTTCATACCAAAGTTCGTCCCGTTTGACGAGATCATTGAATTTTACTTCTTTGCAAAACAATATGGCGCTCCACAAGAGGATCAGGATCAATGTTTTTTTCATGTCAGTCTCCCGAAAAATATCTATTATTTCCGACATTTGCCATCAATGCTTGTACCACGTTTCCTGTTTGTGAAACATTATTTGATTTCCTCCAGGGTATCATCCCGTTTGTTTAAACATGTGCGAATTTGTTTTTGATTGGATCATTTCAATTTTTGTTGACGGCTTCCTCGTATTTGGCTTTCAACCACGGCAATTGCTTGCCTGCCATTGGCTGAGGGACGATGTTTTCCGGGGGAAAGACTTTCGTACATGTTCCCTTTACCCACAATTCTTTTCGCAGCTTTTTTTCCTTCGGAAAATATTCAATCTGGGTTCCGTCTTTTTTATGATTTTTCCAATTGAGTTCCGCTTTTTTGTCTCCGTTTTCATAATACTGGATTTCTTCTCCTTCAAGGAGATTGTTTTTTATATTTTGTATTCCGGATAACGCGCCGGATTCATAGTAGAGTTTTCTGATGCCACCTCTTACACCATCCACAAAATCATCTTCGGCGGCAATATTCCCATTTCTGTGATACTGGTTGCGATGTCCGTGATAGACTCCATTTTTGAAGGTTACTTCCATCATCAACACGCCGCTTTGATAATAGTATTTCGCTAATCCATTGGAAATGCCGTTTTTGATATTGGTTTCGTTTCGAATCTGACCATCGGGATAGTATTCCGTCAAAAGGCCTTCATAAGGGGTATCGGCGCCAATATCATACAACACGCTGTTTTTACAGAATTGTTCGTTGTAGGTTTTTCGGGCGGGATCATATCTTTTGACCGGACCTTCGGGAATTCCTCCTTTCATCGCCCATTCTCTCAGGAGGAATCCGTCATTTGAATGAATGGTCCCTCTGATTGATTCCCCTTCGTTAAGCCACGTTCTTTCTATGACGTCCTTAATAAAAGTGTTTACAATAACAGATCCTGTAAAAGGAATATCCGCGTCTTTCTCATACCAAAGCCCGGCGCGCCGTATGAGGTCGCCGTATTTAGCCTCTTTGCAAAACAGCATGGCGCCGCAGAGCAGAAACAGAAGGAGATACTTTTTCATGATGCGCACCCGGTCCTACTCCCGCACGATGCCAAGGGGGATGATCTCGCTGACACAGGTATCCGTCCATCGGGAACCGCGGTAGGTCGCCAGGATCCGGATCCGGACAAAATTCGTCCGGTGGGGTCGGAGCAGATCGAGACGGGTTCCCGGCGTCGTGATCATTTCCCAGTAGTTTTCCCGGACCGGATCCGGCAGCACAAATTCTTCCGCGCCGCCGTCGGCGAATTCCACCAGAATCCGCTGGAGACGGCTGTTCTGTGCGAGGCGCTCGGGGGTTTTCCAGTAGCCGTTCTGGATATAGATGGCGTTCAGCTCCGTTTCCGCGAAATAGAGCTCAATCCACTGACCTTCGCCCTGTCCTCTGACGCCTTCGACCCAAGCCGTGGTATAATTGCCGTCGCAGGCGCTCCAGGACTCGTAATTGTTGTACTGGCCCGTGCTCCGCTCCACACTGGCGGGCAAATTGGAGGAGGCTCGAGCGGAGGTGACCGAGACGGGCTGTTCGTAATCGGCATAGGCGGTTACGGAAAGAAGTAAAGTAAAAACTGTAAGTAGTTTTTTCATAGAATTCTCCCGGTAGAACAAAATAATTTCATACAAACATTCACAATCCGTTTAATTCTTCAGCTGTCCCGCGTTGTTGTATTCTTCGGTCTCGCCGATTTGTACGCCGTTGGACCAGGTGGACTTTCTTTGCAATACGCCGGTGTTATAAAATTCCTTGGATTCGCCGTCCAGTTTTCCTTCCTTATAGTTTCGTTCGGCTCTTCTTCTTCCGGCCCGGAACGTCACCACAGTCCCGGTTACAGGTGTGGCGCTTTCCTTTTCATAGACGAGGTCGTCTTTTTTCTCCGTCTGGATTTCACTGACTTCATGATAGAGCAGCGCGCCGTCTTTGTATTCGGTCTTGAGGATGTTTTCCTCGCCGTCTTTTTCCGTGAAGACGCCCGTATAGGGAGTTTCCTGTTCTTTGGCGTAGGCGAGTCCCTCTCGCGTTTCGAGATCCGCGCGTGAAGTGACAGTTCCGGGCGCCGCCGTCGCTGTAGTCGTAACGGGCTCAGGTTGTTCCGTGACGGGGGCGGACGTTTGGGCGGTCGTCTCGTCGCCGGCGGTTGTCGCCGCGGTTTCCGATACGATGGGTACAATTTCGCTGACCGATTGTCCTTCGCTTGCGTTCTGGGCTTCGACTGTCGGGTGTGGCGGCGCGAAAGCTGAAACGGTCTCCGGTCTCGCTTCGCTTCCGGAATCGGTCCCGGGTTGGGCTTGTGGCTGAGCCACAACGAGATTGCCGTTCATATCGTATTCTTTGGTCTCCCCCAATTGCACGCCGTCTTTCCAGGCTGATACGGACTGGGGTTTGCCGTTTTCATAATAGGAACGCACCATCCCGTCCAGCTTTCCCTGGCGCCAGCTGGATTCCGATTCCACGGCGCCGCCGGGGAAGTAGGAGCGTACGATGCCCGTATAGGGGACGCCGGGTTGTTTATTGGAGTATAAGATGCCGTTTCCATCCATGATTGTATCTTCGCTTTTGATGCCGTCCGAGGGTTCATTCGTGGCGAAAATCGCGCCGGGGTCCTGCACCGCCGTTTCGGGCGGATAGTTGTCGAGGGAGCCGTCATCCAAGAACCAGGCGGTCTTTTTCGTCAGCTTTCCGTTCTGCCAGGTGCTTTTTCCTTTGGTCCTCCCCGATTCATAGAACGTTACAAACTCTCCGTGCAGTCTTCCATTCCGCCAACCTGTTTTTGTTTCCGCTTTTCCGCTGGGATAATAAGTCGTAATGGTACCCGTGAAGGCTTGTTTTTGGCCTTTCTCATAGACGAGATTATCCGTCCGGAGTTCTACCTGATCCGCCCGCAGGTTTTTCGCGGGTTGCGCAGGCTGCGTAGGCTGCGGATATGGTTTTGATGGCGGCCATTTCCCCGCAATGGCAAGTCTGACTTCCTGAAGCGTCGGATCATAGCCAAGCTTCTTTCTCAATTCCGCGCCTTTTGTCATTTCAGCGGCGCTCACCGATCCGTTTCTGGCGCTCCAATAAGGAATCCGTTTTGTCGCGCCGATAAGATATGCGGATATCATGCATACCACAATCAAAGCAGTCCATTTTTTCAAGTGTAGCACACCTCCGTTTTTCTTATGTTAACTCTGATTTGCCGCAACTTTGGGTTCGAGATTCGATTTCTCCGGCTGCGGTTCGTCGGGGGCGGGGATCACGTCGTAGGGAATGACCGGCAATACGGTCCGGGTCGCGGGTTTCTCCGTTACGGCTTCGGTCGCCGCCGGAGCCGCTACTACGACCGCTTCGCTTGTTGTAACAGGCGTTTCCGCCACAACGGTCTCGCTCTCGGCCGGTTTATGTTCGGGTTCGGTCATGACGATCACCGGTTTTTCAACAACAAAAGGCTTTTCCTCCGCAGGCGCCGCGGGGGCCGCCGGAGCTTCACCCTTGTCGATGGTACCGTCCGCCAGGTAGTTCGTGGTCTCTCCCCACTGCTCCCCTTCGGCCCAGACGGATTCCGACATTATGACGCCGTTTTCATAGAAGTTTCGGGCGACGCCGTCCATCTTGCCTTTGAGCCAAGTGCTTTCGGATTCTACCGC
>JAISST010000112.1 GCA_031272945.1 Fusobacteriaceae bacterium | reverse complement strand
TTAGAAACCCGGCCTTTTTTGGTATTTGAAAGTATACATTTTATGAAAAGAAAGTTATTTTGTATAGTATTTTTCGGAAGCAATGTGAAAGTACTTTTTTGCTGTCTAAAGGGAATGCCCGCTTTCGCAAAAAAAAAGAAAAAAAGAGGAAAAACAAAAAAAAGAAAAGTCTGTGGAATTTTCCCCGAAACTGTGCTATACTATCCATAATCAGCATTCGGAGTTTTTTCGAAAGGATATGACAGAAAGGATACGGAGGAGGATGTTATGAAACCGGTGATCGGGATCACCATGTCCCGGGAAAAGAAGGACCCGGGCTATTTTATCAAGCAGCATTACGGTTATATCGCATCTGTGGAACTGGCCGGAGGGATTCCGGTCCTTATACCGCTCTCGGACAACGCCGCCTGGTTGCGGGAATTTGTGGAGGCCGTCCATATGAAGGGGCTCATTCTGGCCGGCGGGGAGGATGTGCACCCTCTGCGCTACGGAGAAGATCCCGGATTGAATGTCCACTATGTGGATCCGCTCCGGGACAGTACGGAATTTATTATGTTTGAAATCGCCCGGGAGAAGAAACTGCCGGTAATGGGGATCTGCAGAGGTCTGCAGCTGATCAACATCGCACTGGGCGGGACCCTGTACCAGCATCTGGATACGGACCTCAAAGGTTCCATCGGACACCATCCGCAGCAGTTTGAACGCCACGGCTTTGTCCATGAAGTCCGGATAGAGCCAGGGAATCTGCTTTCCCCCATCTTCCCCGGCGGCAAGACCCGGGTCAATTCCGTTCATCATCAGGGAATCAAGGATCTGGCTGCGGACCTGCGGCCCACTGTCCGTTCGTCGGACGGGCTTATCGAAGGAGTCGAATATAAGGATCCCGGCGATCACTTCCTTTTTGCGGTCCAATGGCATCCGGAAGCCACATCCCATATGTACCGGGAATCTCTCGCGCTCTTTCAATTGCTTCTGGAACAGGCCCAAAAATAAATAAAAATTAAAAAACGGTTGATTTCCATATCAACCGTTTTTGCTTTGCAACTGCGTCTTACACCAACTCTATAATCGCCATTTCAGCGGAATCTCCGGACCGCACCGAGGTCTTCACGATCCTCGTGTAGCCCCCGTTCCGTTCGGCGTATTTGGGCGCGATGTCCTTGAAAAGTCTCGCCACGGCGTATTCGCTCCGCAGGAAGGCGAAGGCGTTTCTCCGGGAGGCCAGCGTGTTCTTTTTCCCGAAGGTGATCATCCGCTCCACAAATTTCCGGACTTCCTTGGCCCTGGTGAGCGTTGTCTCCACCCGATCATGCACCAGGATGGAAACGGACATGTTTTTCAGCATGGCCATCCGGTGGTCGGCCCTTCTGCCCAGTTTTCGATATGATTTATTGTGATTCATGGTAAGTTTCTCCTCCTTATTTAGTTATCTCCGGAACCGTTCAGCGTCAGATCGAAACCCAGTTCTTTCATTTTTTCAAGGATTTCATCCAGAGATTTTCTGCCGAGATTTCTGATCTTCAAGAGATCAGGCATGGATAATTTGGCCAACTGGTTGACTTCTTCGATGCCCGCCTTTTTCAGACAATTGAAGGAACGCACCGTCAAATCCAGTTCTTCGATCTTGGCGCTCAGGACGCTCTCTTCCTTCTTGGGTTCTTCCGGAATCTCTTCCTCTTCGCTCTCTCCGCGCAGATTCTCCATTTTTGAGCCGATTTCCAGGAAC
The DNA here is from genome assembly GCA_031272945.1 of Fusobacteriaceae bacterium. Taxonomy (GTDB): domain Bacteria; phylum Fusobacteriota; class Fusobacteriia; order Fusobacteriales; family Fusobacteriaceae; genus JAISST01. Next base: position 1,449 of record JAISST010000112.1, on the reverse strand, counting down.
GGTGCAAAATGCAGCTGCAAGAGTTCGATGGCATAGGAGATGGCGTCCCGGATTTCCACGCTGCCGTCCGTTTCGATATCCACGGTCAGCTTGTCGTAGTCCGTAATATCTCCCACTTTTGTGTCCTGCACGTTGTAGGAAACTTTCCGGATCGGGGTGTAGATGGCGTCTACCGTAATGTATCCCACCGCCCAGTCACTTTTGTCGATTTCGTCGGAAACCACAAAGCCTTCGCCTGTGTCCACAAGGAATTCGATATCCAATTCTCTGTCCGTCGTGATATGGCAGATCACCTGTTCAGGGTTGACGATTTCCAGTCCCAGATCGGGAATGATATCGGCGGCCGTTACAACTTTGGGACCTTTCACGGAGAGGGTCATCTTTTTTTCTCCGGCGCTTTCCGCCTTGACAACAACCTCTTTCACGTTGAGCACAATTTCCGTCACGGATTCTTTGATCCCCTCGATCACGGAAAACTCGCTCAGTACCCCTTCGATTCGAATCCCTTTAATCGCGGCGCCCGGAATAGAAGAAAGCAAAACTCTACGCAAGGCATTACCAACGGTATTTCCGTAGCCTCTGTACAGGGGCTCCACAACATACTGGCCTTTAAAGGCGCTCTCTTTCGTTTCAGTAATATTGATTCCTCTCGCGTGCTTTTCTATTTTTAACATGTAATCAACTCCCTCAATAAAAGTGTTGTTATCTGGAATAGAATTCTACGATCAGAGATTCGTTCAGATCGAAGTCCAAATCCTCTTTTGTGGGGTTTTGCAAAACTTTTCCAGTAAATGCGCTTTTATCCAGTTCCATCCAAGCCGGAACTCTGGATTCTTCGAGGGCTTCTTTGATGACTACCAGGTTTTTGGAATTCTCCACGACGGAAATCAGGTCCCCTACTTTGACCCGGTAGGAGGGGATGTCCACTCTCCTGCCGTTGACCGTGATATGTCCGTGGCTTACGATCTGTCTCGCCTGCCGTCTTGTCTTGGCAAAGCCCAGTCTGTATACGACATTCTCCAGTCTGCGTTCGAGGTATTCGATGAGGGTCAAGCCGGTTACGCCCAACTTTCTGGCCGCTTCTTCGTATAATTTCCGGAATTGTTTTTCCATTACGTCATATATAAATTTCGCTTTTTGTTTTTCTTTTAACTGAATCGCGTACTCTGTGGGTTTTTTGTTGGCGTTGGGCCGGATTCCTCTTTTGGAAGACTTGCTGACGCCCAGAACCACAGGATCCAAACCAAGAGCCCTGCATTTTTTCAGTATCGGCTGTCTATTTCTTGCCATGTTATTCTTATTCCTCCTTCATTCTCTGAATTTCTGATGATTACGCTACCAAAACCGCCGCCTTTGCTATACGCGTCTGCGTTTGGGCGGTCTGCAACCATTGTGCGGGAAGGGCGTCACATCGGTGATTTTCGTCACTTCAAGGCCTGTGGCCTGGAT
>JAISST010000067.1 GCA_031272945.1 Fusobacteriaceae bacterium | reverse complement strand
AATAAGGAATCACTCTCTTTTCAATCTCTTCGATAAAACGGCGGGCGTATTCGGGGCCCGACAAATTCTCCCCGAAACGGATCAACCCGAAGCCCTCATGGATGCACTGCCGGAGGATCCCTCCGAGGCTGTGCTCCCGCTCGATGATCAGGATATCGCGGACGCCCCGGTCCCAAAGCGTGAGAGCCGCCGCGAGGCCGGCCGCGCCGCCGCCAACGATGGCGACGTCAAGTGTTTTCATGGCCCGCCTCCTCCCGGATACTCCCGAAAAAGAGTCGGGACCCGGTCCTGTTATGGAGGATCTCCGCCTTTCTGAGACCCCGTTCTTCCTGCAGCAACTTTGCGATCCGCATTTGGCAATAGCCTCCCTGGCAGCGACCCATCATGGCCCGGGTCCGAACCTTGATCCCCGACAGGGTCGAAACGCCCAGGGGATTCCGGATGGCCCGCAGGATCTCGGCCTTGGTGACCTGCTCACAGCGGCAGATCAGTTCCCCGTAATCGGGATCGGCGGCGATCAGCGCCTGCCTTTCCTGTTCGCCGGCGTTCTGAAAATGCGGGATGCCCTTCCGCAGGGGATTGAAGGTTTTGTTTTCGGGGAAAGACTCTCTTTCGAGGATCATTCCGGCCACATAGCGCCCAATGGGAATGGCCGAGGTCAGGCCCGGCGATTCCATCCCCACGAGGTTAACGGCCCGGGGGGCGAGCTCCTCCCGGATCTCGATCTTGAAATCTTGAATTTTCCCGTTTTCATCGACCCATTTGGGCAAAATTCCCGAGTAATTCCGGATGTAATCTTCTTTCCGGATATGGGGCCAGAGACGGGACGCGCTTTCGGCCAAATAGTCCATATTTTCCCGCGGCACGCCGTAATACGCGAAATCCGTAACAAGCTCGGCGTTGGGACCGACCGTCACATTGCCCGAAGTCGTATTGGTCACATGGATCCCCATGTAGGTATTGCTGGGAACCGGATAGACCGGCATGGGAAGCAGGGGACCCGTCTTTTTGTCCAGGATCAGGTAGTCCCCCTTGGAGCCGATGACCCGATAGCCTTTGATGCCTAACATATGGGAAATTTCGCCGCAATTAAGCCCCGCGGCGTTGACAATCCAGCGGCAGCGGAAAACCTCGCCGCCCTCCGGGCCGGAGGGCGTTTCCCCCGCGCCCTCGGGCCTCGTCGTGATCTTGTAGCCGCCGGACTCCCTTTCGATGGCGCGCACTTCATGGTCAAAATAATAACGGACGCCGTTTTGACAGGCGTTTTCCGCGAGGGCTACCGTGAATTCAAAGGGATCGAGGATGCCGCTTGCGGGCGAAAACATCGCGAATTTCCCGACCACGGCGGGGACCAACCGGTGAAGTTCGGCCTCATCGACGAGACGAAGGCCCCGGCTCCCGTTTTTTTCCCCCTGAATCATGGTTTTCTTCAGCTGTTCCATATCTTCCGGGGTATTTCCCACCAATACCTTGCCGCAGCGCAAAAAAGCAAAATCCAGTTCCTTTGCAGCCGCCTCCATCTCCCGGTTGCCTTCCACACAAAACCGGGCCTTAAGCGAGCCCTCGTCATAGGCGAAGCCGCCGTGTACCACGGCGGAATTCCTACCGCTGGTCTCATAGCAGACATCGAGATTTTTTTCGAGAACCGCGATTTTGATCTGATACCGGGCCAGTTCCCGGGCGACGGCGGAGCCGATGACCCCGCCGCCGATAATGATCATATCGTAAAAATTGTCCATAACGTTACACCAAATATTTTTTCAATGTGGCGCGTACGGCGCCGGGGGCTGCCGCCAATTCCGCAAAATAATTTTCCACGGTTTTCCCCAAACCCGCGTCGTAGAGATTGACCGCGAATATCTTTTCGTCGGAAAGAATCGGCGCAAGTTCCTCATGAAAATCTCTTTTGTCCCCCAATTTGATGTTTGCCAGATACGGTCGCACACTCTCCAAAAGCGGGTCGGAAGAAAGTTCAAAGGGCTTCCCTTCGTCATCCACAGCCAAAAGATAGCGCAACCAGCCCGCCAGAACCAAGGGGATCAACTTGAGATCCGTGATCTTGAGCGTATCGCTTTTGAGGTAGGCCTTGATGGTCTCGCCGAAACGGATCGGCAGTTTTTGGGACGTATCCGTCGCGATTCTCTGCGGTGAATCGGGCATGAAGGGATTCACGACCCTTTTTTGCAAAACCTCGTCGATAAAGGCCTTCGGAGAAATAATGCCCGGATCGACCACAACCGGCAAGCCCTCTTTGTAACCGATTGTTTCCACCAGATTTTTCAGGTCCTCATCCCGCATTTCCTTCCAGTTCAGCGTATAACCCAGCAGGCAGCCATAAATGGCCAGCGCCGTATGGAGCGGGTTCAGGCAGGTGCAGACTTTCATCTTCTCCACCTTGTCCACGGTTTCCCGGTCCGTGAAGATAATCCCTCCTTTGTCCAAGGGCGGGCGCCCGTTTGGAAAGAGGTTTTCAATCACAAGATACTGCGCTTCCTCGGCGTTTACGAATGTGGAAATATACGTGTTTTTTGAGGTGATTTGCGTATCGATGTCGTCAAAGCCCGATTCCGTCAACATCTTCGCGACGCTGTCGTCGGGTCTCGGCGTGATTTTGTCGATCATGGAAAGCGGGAAGGACACTTTCGCGGGATTCTTGATATAGTCGAGGAAACCCTTCTCCGCGCAACCTTTCTCCGACCAGTTCCGGGCGAAGGCTTCAATTGCCGCGAAAAGCTTGTCCCCGTTGTGGGAACAATTGTCCATGGAAACCATGGCCACAGGAAATTCCCCGGCCTTGTACCTCTGATAAAGAAGCGCCGCAACTTTCCCGATATAACTTCCGGGCGCTCCCGGCCCCGTCTCAAAATCCGAAAAAACCGCGGGGTAATATTCTCCCTTGGCATCCCGGAGGCTGTAGCCTTTTTCGGTTATTGTAAAACTGATCATCTGTAAAGAAGGAGCGGTAAAAATTTCCCGGAGCGTTTCCCAGTCGGGACGACCGGGGTCCAGCACAAGGGATTCCGCAATACTTGCCACCACGGTCTTTTCGATGGATCCGTCGGCCTTCAGCGTCACAAGGATCCCGAGGTTGTCATGGGGCTTGTAGAGTTTTTCAATAATCTCATAGTCAAAACCTTCGACGGCAATGACGCCCGTGTCGGTCAATCCTTCATTCAGAAGATTTTGACACACCATGGCCGGAAAGGCCCGGAAAATATTCCCGGCGCCCAAATGGACCCAGGCCGGTTTTTCAAGGGTTTTCGCGTATATTTTGTCCAAGTCAAAGGCCGGCAGGGTAAAGCCCGCGTCCAACCACTTTTTTTTGTCGTTCAGTTCCGCTCGATTCAGTTTCATAGATTCTCCTTGTCCATAATAAAATATTGCGGCATTTCATGATACATCGCAAAAAAATATTTTTTGAAATACGTCAAATGCCCGTAATAGAATTTTTCGAAGTCCAGATCGGGCAGACCTCCCACGAGAAGGTATTCGTGTATCTTCATATGATCTTCATAAACATGATTCAGATTGGACTTCCGAAGGGCAAATTCCGCATAGCGTATCCGGTCAAAATGCGCGCAGACATTTTTGACCGGCTGCCATAAAAACGAGCGGTTTGCCGCCTCGTAGGCTATTTTGTGAAATTCGTCGTCGATGCTGATGATATCGTCGATGACGCTTTCGTAATCATGCTGGGGATCCGAATTCCCGTTTCCCTTTTCAATTCTTTCAATGAGCCTGGAGAAGCGTTCGATGTTTTCTTCCAGTTTACCGGAATAGTCCGGCGTAAATTTCTCGGTGATTTCCTTGTAAATGGCCTGCTCCGCTACATTGCGAAAAAACACGCCGTCCCTGACGTACTGGATATTGATCAGCGACACCCTTGTCCCGCTCTGGGGAAAAATTTCCACAAAGCTTTCGGATTTGAGCCGCGCCATGGCCTCGTGGACAGGGGTTCTGCTCACATGGAGCGCTTCCGCGATTTCATTCTCATTGAGGGTGGAACCCGGGGGAAAATGCATAATCAGAATATTGCGCCGAATTACCCGGTAGGCATAATCCCGGTTTGTCTCCTTCTCTTCTCGCGGCAGCAATTTCAAAGTCCTGTTTTCCATATGATCCGTATCCGCGCCGTCAGAGAATCAAATTCGCAAAGCCGATGGTGACTGCGGGCACATAGGTCACAAGAAGCAATACCGCGAAATTGCTTATGAGGAAGGGCACAAGCTCCTTGATGACCGGAG
>JAISST010000049.1 GCA_031272945.1 Fusobacteriaceae bacterium | reverse complement strand
TTTTTTCACCTCCTTTGATTATTTCTTTTCTTTCTTGGCGCCGTATTTGGAACGGCTTTGCTCTCTTTTGGCTACGCCCGCGGTGTCAAGCGCTCCCCGGATAATCTTGTAGCGGATACCCGGCAGATCCTTTGTTCTCCCGCCTCTTACAAGAACGATCGAATGTTCCTGCAAATTGTGTCCTTCTCCCGGAATGTAGCATGTGACTTCCAATCCGTTTGTCAATTTGACTCTCGCTACTTTCCGTAAGGCTGAATTAGGCTTTTTAGGCGTAGTTGTGTACACACGCACACAAACTCCTCTTCTCTGTGGATTTCCCTGTAATGCAGGCGACTTTTTCTTGTCTTGCAGCACTTCCCGTCCACTTTTTATCAACTGGCTTAAAGTAGGCATTTTACCCTCCCTTCATAAGTAATATAACAAAAAAAAGATATTTTTGACCTTTACTATTATAATAGAAATCACGGGAAAAGTCAATCTTTATTTTTTTCGCCAAATTTTTGAGAATACTTTCCCGGAGCGTCAGGTAATTACCCGAGGCCGAATTTCCCCGACGTCTCCTATTTGTCGGATATACTGGCGACGCCCGGAAGCGTCTTGCCTTCGAGATATTCCAGAGAAGCGCCGCCGCCGGTGGAAATATGGGTAAATTTGTCCTCATATCCCAGGCTGATGGCCGCCGCCGCCGAATCCCCGCCGCCGATGATGGTGACCGCGTCTTGCAAACCGGCGATGGCTTCGCAGATCCCGATGGTTCCTTTGGCGAAATTGGGCATTTCAAATACGCCCATGGGGCCGTTCCAGACGACGGTCTTGGCTTTTGCGATTTCCGCGCCGAAAAGGGCGACGGTCCCGGGACCGATGTCCAGGCCCATCTTGTCCGCGGGGATGGCGTCTACCGAAACGGTTTCCGCCGGGGAATCGTTTTTAAATTCAGCCGCCGCTACGGTATCCACAGGAAGGATCAATTTTCCCCCGGATTTTGCCAGGAGGCTCTTTGCCAGCTCCACTTTGTCTTCTTCGACACGGGATTTTCCGACGGCCTTTCCCTGGGCTTTCAGGAACGTAAACATCATGGCGCCGCCTACTAAGACTTTATCCGCCTTGGTCAGAAGGTTTTCAATGACGCCGATCTTGTCGGATACTTTGGCGCCGCCCAAAATGGCGACCAGCGGGCGCTTCGGGTTGTTGACGGCTTCGCCGATAAACTTGATCTCTTTTTCCATGAGAAATCCCGCCACGGCAAGCCCCTCCCCGATATTTTCGGAAATGCCCACGTTGGACGCGTGGGCTCTGTGAGCCGTACCGAAGGCGTCGTTTACGAAGACATCCCCGAGGGAAGCCCAGTATTTTCCCAGTTCCGGATTATTTTTCGATTCTTTTTTCCCCGGGACGTCTTCAAAGCGGGTATTCTCAAACATCAGAATCTCTCCTTCTTTGAGAGCGGCCGCCGCTTTTTCCAGCGCTTCGCCGCGGGTCTCGGGAATGAAGGCCACAGGCTTGCCGAGAAGCTCCGAGAGTCTCTCGGCGGCAGGTTTCAGGGAATTTTCCTTTTTATCTTCTTCCGACTCCACCCTTCCCAGATGGGAAAAAGCGATGACTTTGCCGCCGTGTTCCAGCGCATGGCGGATCGTCGGCAGAGCCGCGGTAATTCTTGTATCGTCGGTAATTTTTCCGTCTTTCATGGGAACGTTGAAATCCACCCGGATCAGGACTTTCTTTCCTTTAACGTCCACATCGGCAATGGTTTTTTTCGACATGACATACCTCCTCTTTTAACTTTTGAACTTTTGAACTTTTGAATTTTTCATTTTTCCAAGTTTATTGACTCTTCAAAATAGCGGAACATCGTTCCGCTATTATTTGGATTTTTTGTTGTTCCCTGTCTTCAGCAGTTTTCGGAAAAATACTTGATCGTGCGGACCATCTGGCTCGTGTAGGAATTCTCGTTGTCGTACCAGGCCACAACCTGTACGAGGGCCGTTCCGTCGGGCTGTTTCAGCACCATGGTCTGCGTTGCGTCAAAGATGGATCCGTAGGTGCTTCCGATCACATCGGACGACACGATCTCATCTTCGTTGTAGCCGTAGGAGGGAGACTGGGCCGCTTTCATGGCCGCATTGATTTCTTCAACGGTCACGGCTTTTTCCACATAGGCCACAAGAATCGTGGTGGAGCCTGTCGCTACCGGCACCCGCTGGGCGGAACCGATCAGCTTTTTATTGAGTTCCGGAATCACAAGGCCGATGGCTTTGGCAGCTCCCGTGGAATTGGGAACGATATTGACGGCGGCCGCCCGCGCCCGGCGGAAATCTCCTTTCCGGTGGGGTCCGTCCAATACCATCTGGTCCCCTGTGTAGGCGTGCACCGTGGTCATAATGCCGCTTTTGATGGTGGCAAGCTTGTTGAGGAAATAGGCCAGCGGAGCAAGGCAGTTGGTCGTGCAGGAAGCGGCGCTGATGACCGTATCGCCTTTCTTCAACGTCTTTTCGTTGACGCCGTACACGATGGTGGGCAGATCGTCTCCGGCCGGGGCCGAGATCACGACTTTTTTGGCGCCCGCTTTGATGTGGGCTTCCGCCTTGGCTTTGGATGTGTAAAATCCCGTGCATTCCAGCACAACGTCGACGCCTACTTCCCCCCAGGGAAGTTTCGCCGCGTCGGCTTCCTTGTATATTTTGATTTTTTTTCCGTCGACTTCGATGTAATCCTCGCCGGATGTCACCGTGGCCGCCAGGTCATATTTCTTCTGGGCCGAATCGTATTTCAGCAAATGCGCCAGCATTTTGGGGTCTGTCAAGTCGTTGATGGCGACGATTTCATATCCCTCAGCCCCGAACATCTGCCGGAACGCGAGACGACCTATTCTTCCGAATCCATTGATTGCAACTTTCACTGCCATTTTTCATTCCTCCTGATTCTGATATGGTGAAGCCGTTTCTTTTTCCTGTTTTGTAATTCATCTGCTGTCCACCCATATAATATATCAGATTTGCACGTTTGTCAAATAGAAAGGCGATTATTTTTAAACATTTCGGGGTCATTTTTTTCACAGGCCCGGCTTATGGTTTTTTGACGTGGTCCTTGTTGTAGGCCCGGATCTCTTCCAGTTTTCGCTCAAAGATTTCCTCCTCGGTTTCCAGGTTCACCCGGACGCCTCTGGTCTCCAGCACCCGGATCAGGTCTTTCGCCCGGTCTTTGGGGACGTCTCCCGCGGGGACCTCCACGATTTCAAATTTGAAATATTTGTCGTAATACTCCAGTTCCAGCACATCTCCCGGTTTGATTTCCGAACCGGATTTGGCCGTCCTCCCGTTGAGCTTTGCCTTCCCCCCGTCGACGACGATTTTCGCGATGGGTCTGCGTTTGATGATTCTGCTCACTTTCAAAAATTTGTCCAGTCGCATAGCCTGACCTACAACCCCCTCGCCTTGGCCTCTTGCCAGTATTTTTCCATCGTGCTGACATCGGATTTTTCCAGGTCGCAGTGCTCTTCCACATAGCGGAACCGCTCCTCAAAGCGCTTGTTTGTCCCGGAAAGGGCCGAGGCGGCGTTGATATCGAGAAACCGGGCGAGATTGACTGTGGCAAAAAGCAAATCGCCGATCTCCGAGGTTGTTTTCGGCTTTTCCGGAAGCGCTTTTTCTTCGCGCCAGGCTTCCCGGACTTCGTCCAGTTCCTCCTGGATTTTCGCCAGGACCTCTTCGGGACGTTCCCAGTCGAAACCGGTATGGGCGGCTCGTTTTTGCAATTTCTCCGCTTTCATGACGGGAGGCAGCCCTTTGGGAATGCCATCCATGGCTGATTTCCGATCCTGGTGGGTTTCCTCGGTTTTCTTGATTTCCTCCCAGTTCCGTACGACCTGATCGGAGGAGATGTCCTCTCGGGTCTGAAACACATGGGGATGTCGCCGGATTAATTTTTCCGAGAGTTCATTGATGACGTCCCGAATCGTAAATTCATTGTTTTCCGCGGCGATTTGCGCCTGGAACACGATCTGCAGCAAGAGGTCTCCCAATTCTTCCCGAAGAGCGGCCCCTCCCGTATCCATGGCTTCGAGGACTTCATAGGTTTCCTCCACGAGAGGGAATTTCAGGGTTTCCAGCGTCTGTTCCCTGTCCCAGGGGCAGCCGTTTTCCCCCCGCAGGCGCTTCATAATGGCTGTAAGTTCGTCAAATTCTTTCATGGTTCAGGAACCTCCGCACAAGTGTTTTTCTCTGTTTATTTATTAAGTATACTATTTTTTTGCCGAAAAAGGAATGAGTTTGTCCGAAAAATTTTTCCGATTCTTCGGATTCCGGAATCCGCGCAGCCAAGAGCGTATTTTAGCGGAGGGAAAGTTATCTCCCCGTTAAAAAAACCATTCCGGGCAAAAATAGTTGCTTTCTTTCGAAGAAATCTGGTACAATATAGGACGGGGACGCGGGAGGTATTCTCTTTCCCCGGGGAGGAAAAACCGATGGTTCATACTGAGACAAGTACGGCAAAAAAGACCTTTGCGGATACCATGGAGAAGTTTATTGACCTTTGCAGCAAACGTCTGCCCGACGATGTCTACGCGAAATTGAAAGAATGCGGGGAAGCGGAAGAGAGCCCCATGCAAAAAGTCATCTATGACGCGTATTTTGAAAACTTGGAGCAGGCGAAAAAAATGAATACGCCCTGCTGCCAGGATACGGGCCTGTTACATTTTTATCTCACGGCGGGAACGGGATTTCCCTGGCTTGACGTCGTGGAGGAAGGGCTGCGGGAAGCGACGCGAAAGGCCACCTGCAGCGTTCCTTTGCGCCCCAATACCGTCAACTGGTTTGAGGAGCGCAACACTTTGGACAATACCGGGGAGCGCATGCCCTGGATCCATTGGGACCTCGTTCCGGGAAATGAAGATCTGGAAGTTGTGACTTTTTTCGCGGGGGCGGGTTGCTGTCTTCCGGGAAGTTCCCGGGTGTTCAAACCCTCGGACGGTTACGGAGCCATTATCAAACACGTGTTTGAGGCCGTTTCCAATCTCGGGATCAACGCCTGTCCGCCGCTTATTGTAGGGATCGGCCTGGGACACAATGTGGAAAACGCGGCGCTTCTTTCCAAAAAAGCCTATTTGCGTCCTCTGGGGACAAGGCATCCCCATCCGAAGGGAGCAAAACTGGAGCGGGATATTCTGGACGGGCTGAACAAACTGGGCATCGGCGCCCAGGGCTTGCGGGGAAACCGCGTGACCCTCGAAGTCAACATCGAGTCGTCCGGGAGACATACGGCGACCATAGCCGTCGCGGTCAACGTGTCCTGCTACACGCACCGTCGGGGCGTGATCCGCTTTTACAAAGACCTGACCTGGGAAATCCTGACGCACAAGGGGGCGACATTATGAAAAAAATACTGAAAACCCCTCTGACCACGGAGGATATCAAAGACTTGCGGACGGGCGATATCATCTACCTGACAGGGGAACTGGGCACGGGGCGCGACGACGTCCATCACCGGGTTGTGCGGGAGGGCATGACGTCTCCCTACGATTTCCGCGGCGGCGCCATTATGCACGCGGGACCCATTATCAAAGAAGAGAACGGAAAAAACACCCTGATCAACATCGGCCCCACGTCGTCAATCCGTATGGAAGCGGACGCCGCTGATTTCATCAGGCTGACCGGCGTAAAAATCCAGATCGGGAAAGGGGGCATGGAGGAAAAAACCGCGGCGGCCTGTAAAAAATACGGGGCCATCCACTGCGTCTATCCGGGCGGTTGCGCCGTATCCGCGGCGGCCCGGGTCCGAGAGATCAAAGACGTGTTCTGGCGCGAATTGGGAATGCCCGAATGCTTGTGGGTGCTCAAGGTGGAGGAGTTCGGCCCGCTGATCGTATCTATTGATACGGAGGGGAACAATCTGTTCGCGGAGAATAAAAAATACTATGCGGCCCGGAAGGAGGAATGCATGGCGCCCATTCTGGAAAGTGTAAAGGACTATATGAAAGTGGAGTGAGGAAAGGCGTCGCAGGCCATAATCAAGATACAAAATACTATTATGAGGTGAACGGAATATGAAAGAAAGAATCGCGCAGTTGGCGGACAAGTATCTGGAAAAAATCATGGAATTGAGAAGGGAGTTGCATAAAATCCCGGAACTGGGCTTTGAGGAATTCAAAACCGCCGAAGTCGTCAAGCGGGAATTGACAAAATTAGGGATTCCCTATCAGGACAAAATCGCCAAAACCGGGATTGTAGGCATTATCAAAGGCGGAAAACCGGGGAAGACAGTTCTTTTGCGGGCGGACATGGACGCGCTTCCGATTCAGGAAGAGAGCAGACACCCTTTCCGCTCGGAACATCCGGGCAAAATGCACGCCTGCGGGCATGACGGCCATACGGCCGGGCTTTTGGGCGCGGCCATGATTTTGAACGAATTGAAAGGAGAACTGGCCGGTACGGTAAAGCTGCTGTTCCAGCCCGCGGAAGAAGGCCCGGGCGGCGCGAAGCCCATGGTGGAAGCCGGGATCCTCGAAAACCCCAACGTGGACGCGGCCTTTGCCTGTCATATATGGCCCGCGTATCCGGCCGGAAAAGTCGGCATCCGGGACGGCTATATGATGAGCCACCCCACGGGGTTTGACATCCTGATCCAGGGCGTCGGCGGGCACGGTTCCCAGCCGGAAAAAACCGTGGACCCCGTTGTGATCGGCTGCCAGGTCGTCACGAATTTCCAGAATATCATATCCAGAAGAAAATCGACGTTTCTGCCGGCGGTCCTCTCGGTGGGGAGCATCCACGCGGGAGAAGCCAACAACGTGATTCCCGATACGCTGACGATGAAAGGGACGATCCGGACCTTCGATGAGGGACTGACCGATGAGATCCTGAAACAAATGGACGCGATCCTGAAAGGGATCACGGAAGCTTACGGCGCGACTTACAAGTTCAACTATACCCATATGTATCCCGCCGTTAAAAACGACCACGCCATGTATGAATTTTGCAAAGAAGTCCTTACGGAAGTCGTGGGGGAAGAAAACGTGGTGGTCATGGATGAGCCGATCATGGGATCGGAAGATTTTTCCTACATCGGAAACGTGGTTCCGTCCAACTACTATGTCGTCGGCGTCCGGGATGAAGGCCAAGACATCGAATCCATGAACCATCATCCGAAATTGTTCTGGAACGAGAAGCACCTACGCGTAAACGCCTGGTCCCTGGCGCTTTTAGCGGCTACGTTTCTGGGGGAGTGAATTACACGGATCCCGAAATTAAATCCTCAATGGCCGCCGCCTCAGGCAGCGCGGGAATCGCCCCTTTGACCGTAGTCGTGAGGCTTCCGGCGGCGTTTCCGAAATCCGTTATGGCCGCCAGCTCCGCGGGTTCCATTTGCCGCAGATCTTCATGGGATTTCTCCCGGAGTTTCCAGAGGATCGCGCCCAGGAAAGCATCTCCGGCGCCGGTGGTATCCACGGTCTTGACGTCATAGGTCGCCAGATGGCCCGAGCCTTTGGGGCAATGGTAAAAGGCCCCGTCCGCGCCCAGGGAAATGAGGACCGTGACGGGCCCCATGGCGGAAAGGGCCGCGGCGCCTTTTTCGAAAAGGGCCAGCCGGGCGTCGCGGTCGTCGGCCTTGGCGGGGGGAAGTCCCGTCAAAAGAAGCATTTCC
>JAISST010000128.1 GCA_031272945.1 Fusobacteriaceae bacterium | reverse complement strand
TCCCCTCTTTTCAACGGGACCATCGTCGGCACGGGTCCGCGCTATTGTCCTTCCATAGAGGACAAGGTTTTTCGTTTTGCCGATAAACACAGCCACCACATTTTTCTGGAAAAAGAGGGGCTTGCCACAAAGGAAATTTACCTCAGCGGTCTTTCCTCCTCCCTGCCCGTGGATGTGCAGGAAGAAGTGGTCCACCACATGAAAGGCCTTGAAAATGCTGAATTTATGCGCTACGCCTATGCCATCGAATACGATTATGTTCCGCCGCAAGACCTGCGGTATTCCCTTGAGAGCAGAACAATCGAGAACCTTTTTTTGGCGGGACAGATCAATGGGACTTCAGGCTATGAGGAGGCGGCATCCCAGGGGCTTGTAGCGGGGATCAACGCCGTCCGGAAACTGCAGGGCCTTGAGCCTTTGATTCTGGACCGGGCCGATTCTTATATCGGGACGCTGATAGACGACCTTGTCACAAAGGGGACCAACGAACCTTACCGGATGTTTACGGCAAGATCCGAATACCGTCTCGTACTCCGGGAGGACAACGCGGATCTGCGGTTGACGAAGACCGGCTATGAGATCGGGCTCGTGTCCGAAGCGGAATACCGCAGAGTGTTGTATAAAGAAAAAACGACGGCGGAGATCATAGAACGGCTGGAAACCGTCCATGTGGGTCCGGGAAACCCGAGGGTCAACCGATTGCTCGAAGCCAGGGGCGATTATCCGATCCGGGACGGCGTTTCTCTGGCAGCGCTGTTGCGAAGACCCCTTCTGACCTTTGACGACATCAAATATATCGCGGAATTGATCCCCGGATCCGGATTGGAAGGATATCCCCGGGAGATTGAATACCAGGTGGAGGTGCAGGTCAAATACGCCGGGTACATCGAGCGTTCCCTGCATATGATCGCGGTTCACAAGAGTCTCGAGAACAAGAAAATCCCGGATGGAATCGACTACGGACAGATGCGGAATCTGCCGGCGGAAGCCCGGGAAAAACTTGACAGAATAAGACCGCTTTCCGTAGGGCAGGCTTCTCGTATTTCAGGGATCAGCCCCGCCGATATTCAGACGCTTTTGGTCTATTTGAAAATGCGGGGGCAATAATATGCGGGATGATTTGCTCAAAGGCTTGGAAGCGCTGGAACTTCCGGCTGATTCGCGCAAGACGGAACAATTGCTGGAATATGTTTCTCTTTTGCTACACTACAATGCCCACACAAACCTGACCGCCATTCGCGAGGAAAAGGAGATTGTGGAAAAGCATCTTTTGGATTCTTTGCTTCTGGTCCGCTATGTGGACGAATACGCCAGAAATGCACTGGATATAGGCAGCGGCGCGGGTTTTCCGGGGATGGCCCTTGCGATCTGGCTGCCGGAAATTCGTTTTCTTTTATTGGATTCCGTCGGAAAAAAGACAAAATTCCTGGAAACGGTTAAAAACGAGCTGAAACTCCCCAACGTGGAGATCGTGACCGGAAGAGCGGAAGATTGCGTAGAAGGCAGGCGGGAGACCTTCGATCTCGGCTTTTGTCGGGGGGTGGGAGCTTTGCCTGTCATCTTGGAATATATGCTGCCTTTTTTGAAAAAAAACGGCGTGTTTTTGGCGCAAAAACAAAATGCCGATGAAATACCGGCCGCCGAAAAAGCGCTCCGGGAGCTTGGGGGGCGCGTAGAGCGCATCGATTCTCTGAGGTTGCCTTTTTCCCAGGCGCCCAGAACGGTAATTGCCATAGAAAAAAACGGGACGACGCCCGGAAAATATCCGAGAAAGGCCGGTATCCCCGGGAAAAGACCGTTGTAAACGGTCGCGGCGCATGTCCTGCCGAGCGGGACAGGATGGAAAGAAATGGCCGGAGCGAAAAACAAAAGAAAAAGAATAAAACGGACAGCCTTCGCGGGAATTCTTTTTCTGTCTCTTCTTTTCGCGTGCTGGTATGGTTTGCGGTATCATCTGTCCTCCACGGTCAATATTCTCGTCCGGACGATTTTCGGAGCGGACATTCGCAGCGATTCCATTACCATCGGCGACGGAAAAATCATCGTATTGAATCCCAGTCTCTATTACCGTGGAGAATTTATCGGAAAAGCAGACCGGATCGAGGGGACCTGGACGACCGAATCCCTCCGGCGTTGGAGATTGGCCCATGTGGTTGCCTATGGAACCGAAGCCGTCATTATCCGGGATGATCAGGACATCAACGCGGTCACGGCTTTTGTCGGATCCAAAAATAAAGAGAGCCGGAATCGGATGGAAAAACTGCTGGCCTCCCTGAAGGACAGCGACCCGGCAGAAAAAGAAAAGGCCCTTGCCAAAGCGAAACAGGACAATACGGAGGCATACCAGACGAGATACCTCGAGAAAAAACGTCAGGGAAAGCAACCGGGGTCCAGGGTTCCCATTGACAAAATCACGGTGATAGACGGCGTCTGCACTTACATTGACCGCACATTCAAAAATGAAATCAAGAAGAAAGTCCGGGAGATCAACGGCTTTATCACATTTACAAAAGGCGAAGGCGTCTATATCGAAGCGGAAGGAGAAGACAGGGACGAGCGTTACCGCTACATTTTTTCCAACAAAGACCAGCGCTATTGGATGGACATTGACGCCCGGAACGTGACGCCCAGGAAAGAATGGATCCAGTACGGTTATCGGGGCGACGATGTGGCCGTTTGGGGCGGGAAAATAGATCTCCGGATGGAAATCGGATCCGATACAAAATACAAGGGCGTTGCGACGGCGAAGGGCGTCGGCGGCAAATACGTCTATTACAATGAGGAAGCAAAAAATGTGGAGGGAACCGTCACTTTTGACGGAAAAAAACTCATGGGGGAAGCATCGGCGGACGTGCTGGGACACAGGGAAAACGTGATTTTCAGCTATGACGGAATCAGTCGGTTCTATCTGAACAGCAAAATCCACGATGTTTCGGGAAAAGATATCGAAAAATACCATACGCTGGAGAAAAACGCCATAGATCTGGGAGATTTCCTGATGGCGGCGCCGGAAATGGACCTGCTCTATGATTCCAAAGGAGAGCCGAAACTCAACATGTCTTTCCGGAGTGACCGGATCCGCTGGAAAAACTATTCGCTGGATCATCCGGGATGGAATATCCGCAGGGGAAAAGAGGGTTACGAAATCACGAACATCCGCGGCAATATGAAAATGTACCGTGTTTCCCCGGAAGAAGGAATCCCGGTATCGGATAACGATTTGGATCTCTCGTGGAAATTTGTGACCTATGACAAGGGAAAGGTGGAATTTTCTGTCAGAAAGAGCAACAGCAGCTACATCCCTCCCTTGAAGGGCTCTTTTAGCTATGAGCTGGACGATATACGGACCCATGTGGCGATCGATGCGGACATCGCCCGTTTTACGGTGGATTATTTCCCGAGGACCGGTCAGATCGTTGCCGGAAAAAGAGGCGATTTTACGCTCAGTTACGATACCGAAGCAAAAGTGATCACCGAAGGCGGCGGAAATATTCCCGTCGATTTGAAATACGCGCAAATGGATATTGACTTCCGGGCGGAAAACAACGTGATCCGGCTTGAAAAGGTGAAAATTATCCCCAAGACATCTTCGGAGAAACCGCGGGAGTCTTCCGGAAAAAAGGAGGACAAGAGCGACCGGTCTCAGGAACCGAAGAAAAAACAGGAAGGAGATGAGGTCAAAGCCTACACGAAGAGCGAAGAAACCACACTTGAAAAATACAGAGAAGAGCAGTGGACCCGCAAGGATCCGGATCAGCTCAACGAGATCCTATTCAAGGGGACAATTGATCTGAATAAAAAAACGCTGGACCTGCAGGTCAAGGCCGAAGACTTTCTGCTGGATCAGGATATCAAGGGGGAAAACCTCAAGATCCGGACCGCTTTGGAAGGGGTTATCAAAAAAAGGGAAAACAGTGAAAGATTTGACGTAGGCTTGGACATCCGACGGTTGTCCGTCCGATATCTGGCGGAAATTCTGAATCTGCAGGGAAAACTGAATATAGGAATCGCAGACCGCCTTTATTCGAGGTTTGACGGAGAAATCGGCGCGATTTCTTTCAAAGACTACGCTACCTACGGGATTCGTTTCGCGTATTCGCTGAAGGACGGAATTCTCGGGCTACGTTCTTTGAAAAATGAGATTTTCGATATCGGGGGGGACATCGATCTCGAAAAAAAACAAACGAAACTCCAGTATACGATCACGTCTCTGCAGAGTACGAAATTGAAACTCAACGCGCCCGTGTCTTTCTATGTGGCAAAGGCCGCGGGGATCTTGGAAGGGACGCTTGAAAACCCCCGGGGAACAGCCGGAGTTGAAGAAGCGAAAATTTTTCTTCCCGACGGCGGCGAGATTCTTCTGAAAGGCGCTCTCCGTTATGAGAACGACGAGGTCCTGGCGGATCACATTTCGGTCAACGGCGGAAAGCTCAACGGAAAATATAATGTTTACAGGAAAAACTATACCATGGAGCTTCAAATGGACGGAGAGGAAAACTTGAGCGCTTATTTTCTCAAGTCCGATCTGCGGCAAAAAACGACGGGAAAACTGATTGTTTCCGGAAAGGGGCGGTCCATTGACGCAAAGGCCGATCTCAAGCTGCGGGAAAATTATTTCAAATGGCGGAAACTGCCGGATATCGCGGCGGAAATACAGTTCAAAAGCGATGATTTCGCACAGGGGATCATCCGGTTCAAAAATCTGACTCTGCTCAATGAAGCCGGGAAAAAATTGGCGGCCGCGGCGGGAGAAATCAATCTGGACGAAGAGAAAATCAATATCGCTCTGCAGGAAGGAAGTCTGCTCCTGCAGGATATTCCGGAATATACGGGTCTGAAGGACCTGCGGGGAACGATGAAAGTCAGCGGAGGGATCACGGGCGATTTGCGCAATTTTGACTACAAGGTGCAGGTCAAATCAACGGAAGCCTATCTTGCCACGCTGCGTTTCAACGATCTGTCTTTGAACATGGGCGGGAATTTTGACCGGATCGACATTCAGGACCTGTCGTTTCTCTATTCGAAAAACCACTTGAAGGCGCACGGTTACCAAAGCCTTCGGGATGACCGCTACGCTTTCCGGGTGGAATCTTCGGGATCGGATTTGCGGTTTCTGAATTTTATTCTTGCCGATTACGGTCTCAGCAATATCAGCGGAATGACGAGCCTGGACCTCACGCTGGAAAACGAAGGGAACAAAGGATATTTGCAACTCAAGGATTTTTCGATGAACATGGACCAATATCATCTGAAGCTGTCCGGCGTTGAGGGAAGGATCAATCTCGATAAAAAAACGGTCTCCGTGGATAAGTTGACGGGAAAGCTCAACGACGGAAACCTTGTGGCAAGCGGAAAGATCAACAATTTTACGCTGGATGCGCTGGAGAGCGCGAACCGCTTGGAAGAACTTGATTACAATGTGGATATGAAACTGCAGGACGTCCATTACAAGTTCGGAAAGCAGTTCCAGCTTTTGTGCGCGGCAGATCTGAATTTCGCGAAAAACAGGCTGGCCGGCGCCATTGAAATCAGGGACGGAGAGGTCATGGCCCTGCCCATTGAGGCGCGGACCGTCTTCCAGATCCTCGCCGATCTGCTTTTCAAGTCCACGTCAAAAATCGCCCAGTCGAGCCGGGATCTCGGAAAGGATTTCCGAGTGGATCTGTCTTACTATAAGCCTGTGGATGTGGATCTGTCCTTTGCCATCAAAAATGGGGTCAAATTGGACGTCACGGATGTGAACGCCTTTGTGGGCGATCTGAAGGGAATTCTCTTTGCGGAGGGGACGCTGCGGGGAAAAGGCGTGAATCTTGTGCTGTTGGGGGAAGCGGAGGTCCGGGAAGGATCGCTGACGCTCAATGAAAACGGTTTTGTGGTCGACAGGGCAGTTCTTTCATTTACCAATAAAGAGGATTATCTGCCTGATTTGAACCCCACGGTCTCCATAGAAGCCCGGGTCAATGTGAGCGGAGAGGAAGTCAAGGTCGGGATCAACGGAGATCTGGACCGCTTGCGCTTTCAGGTCGCTTCCATGAACGGCGGTTCGTCGGGAGATCTGCGGGGCCTCCTTGCCGGAGAATTGGACGTACAGGATGAAGTGACGGCCAAACTGGTGCGAATGATTCTGAACGACCAGCTCTCCCAGACATTTTTACGGCCGATCACCCGGAGAATCAAGAAAGCCTTCGGGTTGTCCAAATTCCGTGTCAAATCGGACATCCTCAACGAAAAAAAGAGCCGCTACGGGGAAGAAAGTTCGGAGTTGCAATTTAACGCGATATTGGAAGCCGAAAACAATCTTTACAAGGACAAATTGTTCTGGGTGACTTCCGTCACCCTGGTAGACGGCAACACCTACACCCGAAACGCCGAGGCCGATGATGGAACGCTGAGGGAATATGACGTTTCCCTGGAGTATCGCTATAAACTCGGCAGGAGTTTCACTCTGGGCGCCGGCCGCGTCCCCGATTATAAAAAGAAAGAAAGCAGGCGGAATGAGAAACGAAAAGATGCCGTCAATTATCACGTCGGATTCCGTTTCGAGAAAAAACTGAACCGTCTCACCGACCTTTGGAAATAGTGAGGTTTTTTCCCGATTCAGAAATAAAGTAGGTTTTTTCGATTAAAGTATTGATTTTTCCAAGAAATAATGCTAAAATATAGAAAATTGTTGTGAAAACCGGGTTTTGATTTTTTTTGACGTAAACCGGAGAAAGCGGAAGAATCTTACTTGACATACTATTACAAAAGAATCAAAGAAATGAAATTGGAAATTCATGAAGGACATCAGTATAAATGACCGAAAACATGAAAAAATGGAGGTTGGAATGAAAAAACACTTATTCGTACTAATGATTTTTATATTAGGAATCGTAAGTTATGCAAGCGGCGCAAACCCCATTATCAAAAAGATAGAGGTGGCGAACAACAGAGAAATCCCCGCGCGCACGATTCTTAATGTAATGGTATCCAAGGAGGGGCAGGCGTTTTCCACAGAATCCGTCTTGAAGGATTATGAGCGGATCAAGGCGCTGGAATACGTACAAGATGTCGCAATCCAGACATCCGTTTACGAGGGAGGCGTCAAACTGACGGTCAACGTGCAGGAAAGCCCGAAAACAAAGGCGCAACTGGAGGAGAAAGGGATCATTCCAATGTCTGAGGCTGGTCAGATCGATCGTTCCCTTGTGGTTAGCTCCATTGTGTTTACGGGCAGTTCAAAACTCAGTAGGGCGGAACTGCTGAAACTGGTGCCGATCAAAGTCGGCAGCTATTTTTCCCGTTCCCGGGTCATTGAAGGTCATCGCAACCTGATGGAAAGCGGATATTTTGGCGAAGTCATCCCCGAAGCCTATGGCGAAGGCAACGGCGTCAGATCGGAAGAGCAC
>JAISST010000046.1 GCA_031272945.1 Fusobacteriaceae bacterium | reverse complement strand
CGCAAAGGCGGGAAGCGAGGAAACCGCCTGGGCCTTTATCCGCCAGCATCTGGAAAACCTTCCCGTCGTCGTGGACAGCAACCGCGACGGGCGCATAGAAATCGTCGTAGAACGGCAGGCTTACCTGCTTTTCGACCGCATGGTGGCCTACCACCTGATGAACGGCATCCCTGTCCTTTTGGACGCCGCCGACTTCTATCGCGGCCTCGAAGAAAAATTCCTCAAACGGGACGGCATGTATTTCCTCGCGGATCAGGTCAACGAATACGATACGGCCCGGATCAAGATGAGCGTGGAACCCCTGCAGACAGAGCTCTTCGTCACCAATGAAAAGACCGCCGTCCAATGGCTCTATGGGCAATTGGAGACAAAAGCGCAGACTTACGCCGAACTCCAGCCGAAATTTATGCAGGAATGCAAGGTCGTCGACAAATTTGAACTGATGCCTGAGTTATCCATACTATTGGAAGATAATTTCCTGCAAGACAGCAAAGGCAAATGGTACATCCCCGACGTCACAAAGGCGGCGGATGTGGCAAAACTCAGGCAAAAAAAACTGATCAAGGAATTCGAAAGCTATCTCGCAGGCAAAGGAAAGCTGAAATTATTCCGGATAGAGGCCATCCGGGCGGGTTTTGCCAAATTGTGGGCCGAAAAGAACTACAAGCTCATCGTTGAAACTGCGGCGAGACTCCCGGAAAGCGTCATCCAGGAAGATGAAAAATTGCTGATGTTTGTGGACCTGAGCGGACAGCGGGTATAAAAAAATCGGAGCGTTTTCATGTTGAGGGAAAGAATCCGGAAACAACTGAATACCACTGGGAGCGACCGCTTGCTGATTGTGGACAAAGATCGCTTTCATGAGCTTTTCGACTATGTCTCCCTTTTGGAGGAAGAAGGCTTTCGGGTAATTCCTTATGGCGACATAGAGGGCTTCCGGGCCGAATACGAACGAAACCTCAGGGAAAAACCCGGAAAATTTGCCGTGACCCTTCAAAACGATCTTTACGTTCCCTATGACATCGAAAAAAGCTTTGACGCGGCGGAAATATCCCTTGACGCCCTGTTTCCCCGTCTGCACGGGGATACTCTGAGAAAATACCGCCATGATTTGGAACTGGTGAGCCTTGCTTATGAAGATTGTTTCGATGACCTTGAATCTGCGAAAGAGACGGAAACATTCATCACGAAACAGGCTTTTGCAAGGGAGAACACCTCCCGATACACAGAACAAGAAATCGCTGCTTTGCGGGAAATCTGCGAAAATGCGCAAAACTATACGGGATGGATCGATAATGCCCGACGTGTGGCCAAGCTCAGATATTACGCCGCCAAAATAGGGCAAACCCTTGATTTGGATTTTGTGGAAGAAGGGTTTTCAGCCTTTATCCTCAAGGATTACGGCAGACTGCAGGGCGAGAGCAATACGACATATCCGCCTATTTTGCCCAGAGTATTGGGCCACATCGTGCGGGATAACGCTGAGAAAAAGGCGCTGATTGTCATGGACGGCATGTCTCTTGCCGATTTTGAGGCGCTCTCAAGAACTCTGGACGACTTCCGGTATCATTACGCCTGCAGCTACGCCCTGATACCGACCACAACCTCCATTTCGCGTCAGTGCCTGCTTTCGGGAAAATACCCGATACAACTTGCGGACCCCTTCACATTGAACAATGAAGAAAAGGGCTTCCATGAGGAAATGGCAACCTTGGGGTATCAAAAAAGACAGGTCCAATATGCCCGGGGCGCCGATGTGGAAGTCGGCCCGGCTGTAAGCTTTCTCACCATTATTTTGAATGATATCGACGACATCGTCCATGGACAGCGGCAAGGCCGCGTCGGCATGACAAACGACATGGAAATCCTCGGAAAATCGAGAAAAATCCAAAACCTGATCACAAGACTCATGAAGTCTGGCTTCACGGTCTGGATGACCGCCGATCACGGGAATACCTTTTGCAAAGGGATCGGGAATCTCCGGAAAGGCGTCGCGGTCCGGACAAAGGGGAACCGCATGATCATCCTCAAGGATTATGCCGGGGAAAGCGAATTGATAAGAGAAAATACCATAAAATATCCCGGCTGGTATTCCGATGAAAAATATCAATATTTTATCTGCAAGACAGGACTTTCCTTCGACAACAAAGACGAAGAAGTCATGACCCACGGCGGCGTCAGCATAGAGGAGGTCATTGTGCCTTTTATAAAATTTTTGGGGGTAAATGAATGAAAATTGTAGGATTTTCCAGGGCGTTGAAGCTTGAATGGCTCAACAAAACCGTAGAATTGCTCCTGGAAGGAAAACAAGAAGACGAGATCAAAGCGGAATTGAACGAATATCTTTCCTTTGAGATCAAAAGCGCCATCGTGCTGCGAAAAACAAGAGAAATACTGCTCAACGTATGGGTGAGACAACAGCCTGAAATCGCGGAATTGAAAAGAATGGCCCTCGGCGCCTGGTCCGACGATGGGTGTAACCATCTCGCCCTCCATTGGTGCATGATCCTTCTGGCCTACCCGGTATTCGCCGATGTCAGCGGCCTCATCGGAAAAATCGCCGATGTGCAGGGCGCCTTCACGACGACGTGGATCCGATCGAAGCTCTACGATCTTTGGGGAGAGCGGGCCACCCTCCACTATTCGACCGCCAAAATTCTGCAAACCATGCGGCAATTGGGCATACTCTATCCGGACAAACCCGGGATTTACAAGATCAACAGGTACCCTGTCCGAAAGGCGGAAGTCCTTGAAATAATCCTGCTCACAATTTTCCGGCTTGAAAAAAAAGCCTGGTACGACGCCCCCATGCTTGCCGCAGCGCCAGTCATGTTCCCCTTTACTTACGAAGTTTCCGGAGAATGGCTTTACCGGTCTGAAATGCTCGTGACC
>JAISST010000028.1 GCA_031272945.1 Fusobacteriaceae bacterium | reverse complement strand
ACAAATTCTTTCACCGTGTTGTAGGGCGCGTCGGCCTTTACGGTCAGCGCCGCCGCGTCGGCGTTCACGAGACAAAGGGGAATGTAGTCGGCGTAAGTGAAATCAATCAGGCCCTGCTGGGGCAGCGAATTCAATTCAAAGGTCACCATGCCCAGCGTATAGCCGTCGGGTTTCGCGTCTTTGATGGCCGCGTGGCCGATGGCGCCCGCGCCGCCGGTCTTGTTTTCCACGGCCAGCGTCACTTTGAGTTCTTTTTCAACGGCGGCCGAGAGGGCCCGCAAGATGGCGTCCGTTCCGCCTCCGGCAGCCCAGGGGCAAATAACCCGGATCGTCTTTGCGGGATACTTGTCCGCGGCGGCCGCTGTCAGGGAAAGAAGCGTACCAAAAGTCAGTAAACCAAGAATGATGTTCCGAAATGCCTTTTTCATAAATCCTCCTTTTATATTGGTATGATTTTATTTTCTTTTGCGCCTTGGCGCCTTTGGGCGAGCCGTGTTTTTTTCAGACAACAATGTTTTCCTTCCATATGCCGTCCACATAAGCCTTTTGCTCGACGGTCAGCGGCGAGAAAGGTCGGCGCGCAAATCCTACGTCCATCCCCTGGGTCGTCAGGATGTATTTTGTGGCGGAGATCAGCCCTACGTTGACGAGGGCCTCCATGATGTTGTTGGCCTTTCTTTGCAATTCCCGGGCCTCTTCCATTTTTCCCGCCCGGAAGGCCTCAAATATTTTCCGGTAATGGGGCAGCATAATGTTGAAGGTCGTGCCGATGGCGCCCGTGCAGCCGTAGGCCATACACGCGATCATGGTCTCGTCAAAGCCGTTCCAGATCTTGAGCTTCGGGTTGTGGGCCATGATCCGCTCCATTTGGTAAACGACTTGATTGGTGTGTTTTATGCCCTCGATGGCTTCGCTCTTGAGTAAAGCCGCCCAGTCTTTGTCCCGGAGGTCGATTTCCCTTTTGGTATTTCCGGGAAAATTATAAATGATGACCGGCATATCTACGGCCCTGGATATTTCGTAATAATAATCGCAGATTTCTTTGTTTGTAAAACCGTAATAAATCGGCGGGATGGCCGCGATCCGGTTGTATCCGCATCTTTTGGCGGCTTTGGCATAGCCGACGGCTTTTTTCGTGGCAAGGGCCCCCACATGGGCGATCATATCGCATTTGCCCACAAAAGCCGAAGCGATCTCATATTCCAGTACTCTCTCCTGAAAGGTCATCAACAGAAATTCCGCGCTGGAACCGCCGACAAAAAAACCGGCCGCTCCCTCTTTGAGATTTCTTTCCATGAGCTTCAGAAGAACGTCCCCGTTGACATTGTCGTCTTTGTCGAAAGGGGTAACGGAAGCCGCATATATTCCAAGGTAATCAGACATAGGGCCTCCTATCGCAAATCCGTGGGCAACAGGTTGTCCATGTCGTCAAAGGCCTGGTTTTCTCCGCCCATGGCCCAGATGAACGTGTAGTTGGTCGTGCCCGCCCCCGCGTGGATGCTCCAGGAAGGGCTGATGACCGCCTCTTCATTTTGCATAACGACGGTCCTGAGTTCCGTGGGCTCGCCCATAAAATGAAAGACGACGTTGTCCCCGGGCACTTCGAAGTACATATAGATTTCCATGCGGCGCTCGTGGGTATGGCAGGGCATGGAATTCCATACGCTCCCGGTCTCCAGGACCGTCATGCCCATGGAGAGCTGGCAGGTGGGGAGCACGTCGGGATGGATAAACTGGTTGATGGTCCTTTTGTTGGAGGATTCGACGGACCCGAGATTGCGCTTGGCCGCATCCTTGATCGAAAGAAACGTCGTCTTGTACGACGTATGGGCGGGGGCGCTGACCATATAAAATTTGGCCGGTTTTTCCGGATCGTCGCTGGCAAAATGCACGTCCCTGGTCCCTTTGGTAATGTACAGGCAGTCTTTGTAATCGAGGGCGAACGTTTCCCCGTCGGCCGTAATCTTTCCGACCCCGCCGATATTGAATATTCCGATTTCCCTTCTTTCCAGAAAATAGTGGGTCCCGAAATTCTTCCAACAATTGATTCCCTTCTCCAGGGAGACTTTTTCTTTGACCGGCATACAGCCTACGGTGACCATGCGATCCACGTGGGAATAGACCGCCACGACCTCATCGGCTTTGTACAGCCCCTGTATGAGGAATTCTTTGCGCAATTCCTCCGTAGTGTAACGTTTCACATCTTTCTGGTTCGCCGAATATCGAATATCCATACCTTTACTCCTACCTCCCGGAAATATATACGCGCTTCCCTTCCGGGGAATCTCCCCCAAAAGGTATTCATTGTATACAAATTGTTGAATCTGCTATATTATTACCATTTTTGGGCAATCTTGTCAAGAGGATTTCACATATTTTTTTACGCGCATTCCATGCGATATCCGCACGTTGCGTTCATATATCAAACAAATTTGTATGACTTTCGCGGTGTTTTCTTTGCGGAAACGGTATGCCCCGGTCATTTCCCGATTGACACAACGGGCGCTTCATGGTATGATAGAGACTGAAAACTTGCGGCGATTTCAGAGCCGAAGGAGGACTTTATGGAACTGAACGAAAGACTGGCGCAGGCGGTCCGGTCTGAATTTCCGAAAAAAAATATTCTGGTCCTGGGGGACCTGATGGTCGATAAATATACGCTGGGCAAAGTCAACAGAATTTCCCCCGAGGCCCCGATCCAGATACTGGAATACGGAGAATCCAAGCTTACAGGCGGCGGAGCGTCCAATGTGACGGCCAATCTCACGGCCCTGGGGGCCACAGTGGATCTTGCCGGTACGGCCGCCCGGGACGAATACGGGCTCTGGCTCCGTTCCGCCATGCGGGCGGCGGGCGTGGGCACAGATTGCATATTGGAGGAAGCGGGCCGCCCCACGACGTTAAAAGAGCGTTTCGCCACGAAAAGTCAGCAGCTTCTCCGGGTGGACAGGGAGCAAAGCGGCGACATCAAAGAGGAAACCCGAAACGCCATCCTGCAATATCTCCGGGAGAAACTGGACGCCATGGACGCCGTGCTCCTCTCGGATTACCGGAAAGGGATCCTTTCCTCGCCGGATTTTGTGAAAAATATCATTTCCCTCTGCAGGGAACATCGGACGCCTGTGACAATTGATTCCAAGAGCCCGTCCATATCGGCTTTCGCGGGCGCTACCTTTGTGAAGCCCAACAACCTGGAACTGGAACAGGCCGTCAATATGAAAATCACGGACGATGAGAGTCTCGACCGGGCGGGAAAACTGTATCTTGAGACCTGCGGCGCGCAGTACCTCATTGTGACCCGGGGCGCAAAGGGAATTTCCGTCTTCAGTCACGATCATCCGCGACAGGACTTTTCTTCCAGGGCCTTGCAGGTCTATGACGTGACGGGAGCGGGCGATACGGTCATCAGCACCATTACACTGGGCATCGTCAGCGGCCTTTCGATCCGGGAGGCCACCGTCCTGGGAAATCTTGCCGCAAGCGTCGTCGTCAGCAAGACCGGTACGGCCACCGTAAGCGGGGAGGAACTCCTGACGCGTATCCGGGAGTCCTGAAAAATCAAGCAAAAAATTAAGAGGATTCGAAAACATTTTTATTGACAGAACTTCATAAACTTGCTACAATCATTTTAATATTTTTCATTTTAATATTTTTCTTTTTGAAATTTTCATTTTTTCAGAAATTTGAACGAAAGGACCGGGGGCGGATGAAAAAAAGAACAGCGGTTGCGTTTTCCATTTTGCTTGCGGCAATTGCCCTTGCGATTTTTTTCATTCCCGAAAGTCGCGCTCCTTTCCTGGTGATGGAAGACAGAGACACCGGAAGAAAATGGGAATACAAACTTCCCGGCGACACATTTTCTCTGGGGTATGTGCACTCCGTCATGAAAACAAACGCAGAGGAATACTTTAAGGCGGAAAAAGACGGCAAGATCGTGCTTACGGAAACCGTATACCAGTCTTATGGCGTCGGTCTTCCTTTCTTGCCCGAGGAAGGGGAACTGACTGTCCGGGACGGCCTTTTCATCCTGAAAATGCACAGAGAATTTCCGGACATCTCCATGGTCATATCTCCGCTGGCCAGGCATTATCTGAGGATCGGAGAGAAAAAACTCAATCTGAGTGAGATTTTGGGAGAAAAATCGGCCAAAATCAGGCTTTCCATCAAAAGGAATTCATAAAGAAGACGAGGTGTAGATATGACAGACGAACAAAGCAAAATCACAGCGCAGAACGCCGCGGAAGCCGCGGTCAATGTGGATGAAATTCTCGCGAAGTACGACAAAGGCTCCAACTTCCGGATTCTTTCGGGGGTGCAGGCAAAGGCCGTGTCCCTTCTTCTCTTTTGTTTTACGGTTTTTCAGCTCTATTATTCCTTCCGTCCCATAGACGCCCAGGTGGCCCGTTGCATCCATCTGGCGTTCGGACTTTCGGCGGTTTTTATTCTGTATCCTTTTTCCGCAAAAATGGACAAAAAGCATTTGAACGTCTTTGACTGCCTGTTGGGCGTCATCGCGGCCGCCGTCTGCCTCTATGAAGTCGTATTCTATAAAGACATCGTGACGAGAGCGGGGCTTGCCAATACGACGGATATGATCATAGGAACCATAGCGGTTATTCTCGTGCTGGAAGCGGCCAGACGCGTTATCGGTCTGCCCATGGTGGTCGTTTCTCTGCTTTTTATCGTCTATGCGCTGTTCGGCAGAAAGATTCCCGGACTCTTAAGTCACAGAGGCGTCTCCATCAATTCCATGATCCAGCATCTTTTCTATACGACCGAAGGGATTTTGGGACTTCCCATCGGCGTGTCCTCGACATTTATCTTCTTGTTCATTCTCTTCGGCGCCTATCTGGAAAAAACCGGGATGGGCGAATTCTTCATTGACCTCGCCAATTCCATTTCCGGCAGTTCTCCCGGCGGGCCCGCCAAGGTTGCGGTTATTTCCTCGGCCTGTATGGGCACGCTCTCGGGATCTTCCGTGGCCAATGTGGTAGGGACCGGCAGCTTTACGATTCCCATGATGAAAAAGCTCGGCTATAAGCCGGAATTCGCGGGGGCCGTGGAAGCCACCGCCTCCACGGGGGGGCAGCTCATGCCGCCGATTATGGGCGCGGCCGCTTTTCTTTTGGCGGAAATTACCGGAAATCCCTATTCCAAAGTCGTTATCGCGGCGGTTATACCCGCGGTCCTCTATTATCTGGGCGTATTCGCGGGCGTGCATTACGAGGCGAAACGGCTCGGACTCATGGGATTACCGAAAGACGAGGTGCCCAAGCTCAAAAATGTATTGCGGACCCGTGGTCAGCTTGTGATTCCCATCTTTGTGGTCGTCTATTTGCTGACAAAGGGTTACAGCCCCATCCGGGCCGCTTTGGGAGCGATTATATCCACCATTATCTGCGCGGCCGTCCGGAAAGAGACGCGTCTTACGCCGAAAGATCTCATTGAAGGCATGATTGCGGGGGCCAAAGGATCTCTGACCGTGGTGGCGGCCTGCGCCTGCGCGGGAATCATCACGGGCATTGTGACAAAGACCGGTCTCGGACTCAAGGTGGGTTCCGTCCTGGTAGGAATTGCCAACGGAAATCTGTTCCTGACGCTTTTCTTTACAATGATCACCTCGCTGATCTTAGGGATAGGCGTCCCCACAACGGCCAACTACGTCATCACCTCCACCATCGCCGCCCCGGCTATTCTGATGTTGAAGGACGTCAACGGCGGGCAGCTCGTACCGGTTATGGCGGCCCATCTCTTCGTGTTTTATTTCGGCATCATCGCCGACGTCACGCCTCCGGTAGCCTTAGCGGCCGTAGCCGCTTCAGGCGTTGCCAAATCGGAACCCATGAAAACCGGATTGCAGGCCACCAGGCTTGCCATCGCGGCCTTCCTCGTACCCTATATCTTTGTGATGGAGCCCCAGCTCGTGATGATCAACCCGGATTGGACCGTCGTCATTAAAATAGCCACCGCCCTCATAGGGGTCGTCTGCGTCGCCGTGGGACTCACGGGCTTTTTCAAGGCGCCCATGAATCCCGTGGAGCGGATACTCATTGTGATCGCGGGACTCCTTTCCGTGGATCCCGGCCTTACCACAGACGCCATCGGCGTCGCGATCATTGCGGCGGTTTTCATTTTCCAGGTAAAAAAGGCCCGGGACATACGGGCCCGACAGCTTGCCAGTTAGTGTACCAACGGAATTATAGAAAAAACATATTTTAAATCATGGAGGTATTGTATGAAAAAAATTCTTTACCTGCTCGCTGTACTT
>JAISST010000012.1 GCA_031272945.1 Fusobacteriaceae bacterium | reverse complement strand
GTAAAGTATATGAAAAAAATCAAGGATAAAAAGCTGAAAGCGGAATTTATAAGAGCAATCGGACAGCTTAAATCCAATCCTTATTTGGGATCACCAAAAGTTGGAGATTTGAACGGAATCTACGGATATGATGTCCGGTATAAAGGGGTCAATTATGAGATTGCTTATCGGATCTATGAAACGGAGAGCAAACTGGTAGTTGTGATTCTTGCCGGTACGAGAGAAAACTTTTATGAAGAACTGAAGCGATTGTTGAGGAGTTAGCGGGTCTATGAAAGCCGCGTGCTCCCCATGTCCTCACCCTCTTTTTCGCAAATAAAAAGCGCTCCGGCATTCGGGACGCGTTATTTGATAGCTGCTTATTTTACTTTGCACCAGATAAAAGCGCCGCAAACAATCAGGAAGACACAAAATCCGGAAAAGCATCCTTCTTTTTTTGCGGTAATACCCCATTCTACGAGCTCAGCAATGCTTAAAAACAGAAGCCAGAGCGGGATAATGATCATATCAGCATATTGGGTAATCAAAAAAGTTTTTTGAAAAATCTCTAAAAAATATTGACACAACCATATGAGGTCTTTCATTTGACAGGGACCCAAGGCGTATTGGAGGAATTGGAGGATTACATCCGGTTGCAATCGTCACGGGAAGTGACCAAGGCTGATTCGGCCCATCCGTAGGAATTGAACGATAAATTTTTTGCTTCAGTGCGGGGCGCCTGCAGCCACGTAGTGGCCGCAGGCGCCCGTTACTTTGTAAGCGACACAGCTCGAAGCCGCACTCACCGGGAACGGGCGAGCCGAAAGCCCAGACGGCGGCCTTTGTCCGCCGGGCGGTGTTTGTCCCGACAGGCGGAACGGAGGTTGTGCGGCCCGACTTCGATCCACGCGCCTCCCCGGTCAACACGGGCAGTGCCCGAAGACGCGCCCAGCGGATTGATCCGGGCATCGCCGCTGTAGGCGCCGTACCAGTCCCAGCACCATTCCCACACGTTTCCATGCATATCGTAAAGTCCCCAGGCGTTGGGGGCGAAACTTCCCACTGGCAGTGTCCGGATTTCCCCCGCTTCATTTGAGCTATGGAAGTCATTGTCTCTGAAGTTTGCCTGACTGGCGGTAATGTTTTCGCCCGTATTGAAGGGCGTGCCGGAACCGGCGCGGCAAGCGTACTCCCATTCCGCCTCGGTTGGCAGGCGGTAGCCGTTGGCGTTTTGGTTCCAAGTTACATTTTCCCCCTTAATCTCATAAGCGTTGGCGAGACCCTCCTGCTTGCTTTTGGCATTGCAAAAGCGTACTGCGTCAAACCAGCTGACATGCTCAACGGGATGGCTCCCGCCTTTCCAAGAGCTGGGGTTTGTTCCCGTCAGGGCTTGGTATTCTCTCTGCGTCACTTCGAAAGGGGAAATGTAAAAGGAACTGACCGTTACCGGATGCGCTGTTTCGTCTCTTCTGCGTCCCGTTTCCGTAACGGGGCTGCCCATCAGGAACGTGCCGCCCGCAATATACACCATGCCGTCCGGCGCCGCGGACTGCCCGCCGGTCATTTTCTCTCCGCCGCCGGTTTGAGCGTTTGCCAAGACCACAAAACCCAAGATAAAGTAAAAAGATAAAACAAAAATTTTTTTCACTGGAAACTCTCCTTTCCAAAAAATCTGTCCGCTCTTGTCGGGTCGGAACGCTCGCCCAACTATATTACATGCACCTTCTGGCGCACCTTCACTATAATTATATCACGTTTTCCGGCTGAGGTCAAGGAACCGAAAGTTCATCAAAAGAAAGCCCGAGGCGCCCCTCGGCGCACAGAAAATAGATCTGCACAGTGGAAAAACCCTTGCATTTTCCCGCTTCCAAAGCAATAAAGAACATATAAAACAGAAATTTCAAGATTTCCGTTTTACAAACAATGTCCCGGAATGGTATAATAGGCTTGGGAATATGGAAACGATCACGCGCGCAAAGGAGGGGAAGCGATGGGACTATACTTGAATCCGAAACATAAGTTGTTTGAGGAAACCAAAAATACGAAGCCCTATGTGGATAAATCAGGCCTTATAGCAGTACTAAACGGAATGATTCGCACCAATGACCGGTATGTCTGCATCAGTCGCCCCAGAAGGTTCGGAAAAACCATCACGGCAAATATGCTTTGTTCTTATTATGATCGCGAAAAGGATTCCACCGGGTTATTTGCGGATCTGTCCATAGCAGGCGATCGGTCGTACAGTCTTCACCTGAACAAGTACAACGTTATTTTCTTAAACATTGCGGAACTGCTCAGTCGGAGATCGGTCAGTGAAATGATTGATCAAGTTGAGAAGTTGCTACTGAGGGATTTGGACAAAACATATCCGGAGTTTTCTAATCCTGCTTTGGATCTTGTCAATTCGCTCAAAGAAATATATATGGAGACAGACGTTGGTTTTGTCATCATCATTGATGAATGGGACTGTATTTTCAGAGAAAGAAGGGATAATACCGCGGAGCAGAAAGAATATCTGGAATTTCTGCGAGCGTTTCTGAAGGATCAACCTTATGTCTCGCTTGCCTATATGACCGGGATACTGCCAATCAAAAAATACGGTTCTCATTCGGCGCTTAGTATGTTCAAGGAGATTTCCATGATATCGCCGAAAAATTTTGACCGGTACATAGGCTTTACCGCCGAGGAAGTCCAGTCGCTCTGCGCGCAATATGACATGGATTATAACGAGATGTCCAGATGGTACAATGGTTACAGTTTTCCAAAGGCGCCTTCAGTATTTAATCCCCGTTCTGTCGTTGCGGCTTTGCAATCCGGAATATTTGAAAATTATTGGACGCAAACCGAGACATTTGAAGCGCTGAAGATCTATATCGACCTGAATTTTAACGGCTTGCGGGAAAGTATTGTCAGTTTGCTGGCCGGGGAGAAAATGCAAATTGATACATCGAATTTCACCAATGATATGGTTACATTTGACGGGAAGGACGATGTCTTATCTCTGTTGATTCACCTGGGCTATCTGGGATACATGAAAGATTCCGGGGAAGTGTTTATTCCCAACAAAGAAATCAATGATGAATTCGTAACCGCAATAAAATCCGCCAAATGGACCGAGGTTCTGGCTGCGATAAAAACATCGGACGAGCTGCTGAAAGCCACATGGCGAATGGAGGCCGACGCAGTCGCCGGCTACATCAATATTGCCCATGAAGAGACTTCCCATTTGAACTATTCCGATGAAAACGCTTTGTCCTACGTCGTTTCCCTGGCTTATTATTCGGCGCGGGATTATTACACGATCACCCGGGGAATGCCTTCAGGGAAGGGATATGCGGATATGATATTCCTGCCGAGATACAACCATTCCGACAAACCGGCGATGGTGGTTGAGTTGAAATGGGATCAAAGCGCCCGGGGAGCGATTCAGCAGATCAAGGAGAAAAAATATTTTTCCGCGTTGGAAGGGCATGCGGGAAGGATCCTTTTGGTAGGAATCAATTATGATAAGAAGACGAAGGAGCATGCTTGTGTGATTGAGAAATTTGATTTGCAAGGGGAATAACGCAAAAAATTTCTCTTGCAAAAGCTCCTGTAATATGTTACAATAATAGAAATTTATTTTTATTCTTCTGTGAGGCTTGAATTATGTCCGGAATTTTTACAGGATTTGTCGCTAGTGTCGTGGTGCTCTTCGGAGCCATCACAATTTTATAGCGCGCGCCTGCGAAAAGGTTTCAGACAATTCCCTCCATAAAAGAAAGAGCGTTAAAGACAACAAGCCGCCCGGTAACGGCGGACACGAAAATGCATTTACACAAATCTGACAACCTTGCGGTTGTCTATTTTATTTCAAGGAGGTTGTATGAATATCAACGTTACAAGAGCGCAGCAATTGAAAGAGAAACCCGATTGGAACGATCTGGGTTTCGGAAAGTACTACACGGACCACATGTTTACAATGGACTACACGACGGAAAAAGGCTGGCACAACGGGGCCATCGTGCCTTTCGGGCCCGTCCCCATGAATCCCGTGGCCCTCGTTTTGCACTATGCTCAGGAAGTTTTTGAGGGAATGAAGGCCTACAGGGCCAAAGACGGCCGGGTGCTCCTGTTCCGCCCCGAGATGAACGGGAAACGGATGGCCCGCTCCTGCGACAGGCTCTGTATGC
>JAISST010000129.1 GCA_031272945.1 Fusobacteriaceae bacterium | reverse complement strand
TTTATTTTGCGTACTTATTTTCTGATATTCAGGGTAATGGTCAGCAAGGTAGACCGCGCATTGTAAGCGCCGTTGCTCTTCTTTTGAAGTGAATCGTTTGACAAACAGATAATTGCGGTTCAACTGTACCATACCGGGTAATTCATCCGTGATGTATTCATTTTCTTTCCCGATTGGGAATACAACACGCCCATTTTTGAGATGTTGCGCATAAAAAAGCGGAACGGCGTGTTCTCCCGATGTGTTGCGAAGCAACTGGCGGTTCCGGAAGTCAACTGTCAGTCCTGTTTTCATCTTCAAGCCAATTTCCGGCAACGGATGCGCAAAAGAATGCACTTTTTCCATTACCTCAATCTCTTCTTGAGATGTAACCAAGTAGACGAAGCGCTCCGTTCCCGAAACAACCAAATGATAAGGCGCGTACAGCTCGGTAATATGTTCAAAATCGACGGAATCCTCAGATGAAGTGATTTTCACATGCTCCGGCGTTATCTGTGTTTTCCGGACCTTTATGATCATCGTTTCTTGCAGCACATCCTCTTTGCCGAAAACCTTGCTTCGGCTGGAAAAAACATGAATGGCGGTCAACTTTCCTTCTTTCAACAAATAATCCCTGAATCGGGCGAAATAAGCTCCGGATGTCCAAGAACGCGGGATGATATAGACCATTTCGCCGCCCTCTTTTAAATTGAAAAGACTCATTGCGGCAAAGAGAAAATAGATATTCGGCGCCCCGTAACATATGTTTTGCATGGATAGCGCTTCCGGTGCATCTTTTGAGAGTTTGAAATAAGGAGGATTGGCGATAATCACATCATATTTCAGGGGATTTTTCGCGGCTAACAAGTTCTCTGAAAAATCATTGCCTTGTGTAGTTATGTAGTTTTCCGTGACGATCTTCACAGAAAGCGGAATTGTCGAATACAGCTTCATTAATTCAATATTGGATTCCAATAAAGGTAATATGTCGCCGTTTGTTTCATAGCATGTGAGCTCAATCTTTTTGATCGTTTCCGGACGTCGATTCAGTTCATCAATCACTGTCGCTGAAAGGATTCCGGAACCCGCCCCGGGATCAAGAATCTTGATGACTGGTTTCCGCGGATAATCAAACAGGCCCGCCATAAATCGTGCGGTTTCGATTGATGTGAAGAACTGACCGAAAGCTTTTCTTTCAGCCTTGGGTCTTCCGGAAATAAATTTATCTGTTCGTTCCACTACAGAATCCAACATGAGTAGCCTCCATTTATTCTGTTTGTATTGTACACGATATCGCGTTCAATGTCAAGGCAGTCCATGAGTTGGTAAATCCCCCCCCTCAACTGTTCGCCTCCACAAACCACCTTCCCTCATCTTCAAAAAGGTACGTGGGATGCCCCTTGACCACGATGGAATAGCGGATCCCCGTGCCTCCCACTTTCAGGGCGGAAGCGCGCCGGACATCCGTCACTTTGTCAATACCGTAGGTTCTGTTGTCAAAGACCAGCAAAATGGGGGTCTTTTTTCCGTTCCGATCATAGTTCACCGTCACTTCCACATATTTCTTCGTCGCCATCCGTAAAACCTCCTTTCAAAGTCGTCAAGCCCGTCGGCATTTCGGGGAAGCCCTTGTCTTTTTCCATTTTGATATAGCCTAACAGCGAAGCGGGGCCGATGCTTCTGTTTCCGTAAATTTCCCGGATCTCAAATACGGCCCGGTCCGCCCGGGAGCGTTTTTCTTCGCGGCTCGTATCCGTAAAGAGATCGCACTGAAACAGGCGGTCTTCCCGGCAAAGTTGAATCGCGCTCACCGTCACGGAGCGGATCGGTTTGAACCATTGGTAGGAAGCGAGAAACAGCTCGTAGGCCGCCCGGGCGATGACGTACGCCCGCTGGGAGGGCTGCGGCAGTTGGCGCTGCCACTGCCGGGTAAAGAGATCCTTGTCCCGGATGGAAATGGCCACGCCCCGGGCCAGCTTTTTGTATAATTTGAGCTTGCGTCCGATGTCCTGGGTGAGTTCCAGCATGACCAGCCATACTTCCTCATTATTGAGAAGATCTTCTTTGGTGGTAATCCCGTGGCCGACGCTTTTGACCGGAAGCTCATAGTCCTTGTGCAGGACGGGGGAGCAGTCCCTGCCGTTGGCAAAGGCCACAAGCTCGTAGGCGCGACTTTTCAGGCGGAATTCGAGGGACGCGGGGTCGGCGTTGGCAAGGTCTCCGATGGTCCGGATTCCATAGCCTTCGAGGGTTCTGGACGTCGAGCGCCCCACGCCGATCATATCTTCCGCGGGAAGTCCCCAGATCAGATCCCGGAAGTTCTCTTTGGCAATGACAGTCGTCGCGTCCGGTTTTTTCATGTCGGAACCCAGTTTGGCGAATACTTTGTTGAAAGAGACTCCGACGGAGACCGTGAGTCCCAGTTCAAATCTGACGGTTTCCCGGATTTTTTCGGCGATCTCCTCCCCGGTTCCCCAGTAGCGGCTGCCGCTCACATCCAACCAGCATTCGTCCGAGCCGAAAGGCTCGATCCTGTCCGTATATCTTCCGTAGATATCCCGGGCGAGCCGGGAATATTTCATGTATTCTTCGTAATGGGGAGGCACAATGACGAGATCCTTGCATTTCTGCCGGGCCTCCCAGACCGCTTCGCCGGTTTTGACGCCAAAGGCCTTGGCGGGGTAATTTTTGGCAAGGACAATCCCGTGCCGGTTCTCCACGCTTCCGCAGACGGCGACGCACTTGTCCCGGAGAGAAGGGTCCAACGCGCATTCGACGGACGCGTAGAAATTATTCATGTCAATATGCAATATTTGACGTTCCATGTTATCCGCTCCTTTCCCGCCGAAAAAAAATTGCCGTCAAAGGGTATCGATACCCTATTATATATATAAATATAAATAATGTCAAGAAATTTTTTTCCGCTCGCTTCGGAGGGATCCTGAAAAAAAGTCCCGATAAAAGGATTTTCCGGGTAAAATTAAACGTTTATTCAGATGACAAAATTTAAAAAGTATGCTATAATAAATTGTGGTATACAAGCGTGGAAAAGAGAAAATATTTGAGGAGCTTTCCTGTAAGATTAGAATATTTACACCCTCGGAAGTCGTGTAAAATTTTAATCTTTTTTCAAGAGAAAAGCGCCCCGGAAACAGTTTTTCAAGCGAAAACAGGCGGAACGGAAAATGAAGCGCATAAAAATCAAAGGCGAATACATCAAGCTGGACCAACTCCTGAAGCTGAGCGGGATCGCGGATACGGGAGGCGGCGCCAAGAATTGGATTCTTGAGGGAAATGTACTGGTAAACGGCGTGAAAGAACAGCGCAGGGGCAAAAAAATCCGCCCCGGCGATGTGGTGGAGACGGCGGGGGAAATCATCCGGGCCGAATAAAAAGGTAAGCGCGCAAAAGGAGCGGGTTTTGATTATTTCGGAAGTGAATTACGTGAATTTCAGGAATCTGGCCGATTCCACGCTGCGCTTTTCTCCCGGCATCAACGTCTTTTACGGTAAAAACGGCCAAGGAAAGACCAATTTACTGGAGCTGCTTTATTTTTTGAGCGCCGGAAAAAGTTTCCGGACGAAAAAGACGACGGAGGTCATCAAAAACGGGAAGACAAAATGCGGCGCCTTTGCGGCCTATACGGATTCCATCGGCGAGAAGAAACAGATCGTGAAGCTTCTGGAAGGGAAAAAGGAATTTCTCTGGAACGGAAAAAAAATTTCCTTTGACGAATTTTACGGAAAGCTCAACGCCGTGGCCTACATTCCGGAAGACGTCGTGATCATCAACGGAGCGCCCAATTACAGGCGGGATTTTTTCGACGGGGAAATCGCCCAGTCGGACAGCGCCTTCTTCACTTCCGTCAAGAATTTCAACAATTTGCTGAAGATCCGGAACAAATACCTCAAGGAAAGGATTTATAAAAACGACGAATTTTCCATTTATCAGAACGAGTTCGTCAAGACGGGGGCCCGGATCATGAAAACCCGCCAGGAATACGTGCGCGTACTGTCTTCCATTCTGAGCCTCAATTACCGAAAGCTTTTCGACAACACCAAAGAATTGGAACTGGTCTATGCCTGCAGCCTCGGCAACATCAAAAAAAAATCCCCGGAGGAAATCGAAGCGTTGCTCCGGGAGGAAAGCGGGAGAATATTCTCCCGGGAAATTCAATGCGGATACTCATTAACAGGCCCTCAGAGAGATGATTTTCTTTTTTATCTGAACGGCTGTGAAGCCAGGACGACGGCGTCGCAGGGAGAAAAAAAATCCATTCTCTTTTCCCTCAAAATGGCGGAGATGGATATGATCCTGCGCAACAAAAAAGAAATTCCCGTGTTGCTGATCGACGACATCACGTCCTATTTCGACAGGGACCGCCTGTACAGCCTTTTGCAGTATCTGGAGAAAAGAAACATCCAGATTTTTCTGAGTTCTACCGAAAAGTTGCAAATTTCCGCGGAGGATTATTATGTGGAAAAAGGAAGGGTCAACCCGGGACGGGGTTGTCTCGATCGGAGAGCTGACGCTTGAACTTCTCAAAGAAAACAGAAAGATCCAAGCGGGCTATATTCGGGCCAATTGGGAGAAAATAACGGGAGAATTGGCGTCCCGTTCCCGGGTCTGGTATATTCGGGACGACGTGCTCCACATCTGTGTGAACAGCCCCGCGCAGCTTCATTATATGAATATGAGGGGGGAGGAGTACCTCGAGAGGATCCGGGCGCTCTTTGACGACCTGGGGCTGGAAGGCGCCGGCGTCGCCGTCAGCAAACTGAAATTTGTTCTGCAGGCGCAAAATGAAAGCAAAGATATCAATTTTTAAAGAAAATTCAGATTGGGAGGAATCAATGAGTAATGAAGCAATGATCAACGGAGCGGTGGCGTCCGGCCAGAATTACGACGCGGAAAATATCACGGTCCTGGAGGGCTTGGAAGCCGTCCGGAAACGGCCCGGCATGTACATCGGGACGACGTCCGAACGGGGCTTGCATCACCTGGTGTGGGAAATCGTGGACAATTCCGTGGATGAGGCCCTTGCGGGCTACTGCGACGAGATTCTTGTCAAAATTCTGCCCGACAACATCATCGAGGTCATCGACAACGGCAGGGGCATCCCTGTACATTTGCATCCAAAATACGGAAAATCGGCGCTGGAGATCGTGATGACGGTCCTGCACGCGGGCGGAAAATTTGAGAACAACAATTATAAAGTATCGGGCGGTCTCCATGGCGTAGGCATTTCCGTCGTCAACGCCCTTTCGCTCTGGGTGGAAGTCATCGTGGAAAGGGACGGCGGTCTCTGGTATCAGAAATACAACCGCGGGAATCCCGAAGCGGACGTGAAACAAATCGGCGTCTCCGACAAACACGGCACCACCGTGCGCTTCAAGGCCGACGCCCTGATCTTTGAAACGCTGGTTTTCGATTACAACATCATGAAATCCCGTCTGAAAGAGCTGGCTTACCTCAACAAAGGCCTGAAGATCACACTGGAGGATTTGCGCAAAGAACCTGCCAAAAGGGAATCTTTCAGCTTTGAGGGAGGCATTGTGGATTTTGTGCGGGAGATCGTCTCGGACAAAAAGTCCGAGGAACTCATTGTGCAGGACCCCATTTTCATGAGTGGCGAAGCGGACGGCGTATCGGTGGAGGCGACGCTGACTTATACGGCCGATCAGGCGGAAACCATTTATTCCTTTGTCAACAACATCAATACCCACGAAGGCGGAACCCATGTGAGCGGATTCCGGACAGCCCTGACCCGGGCCATCAACGACGTGGGGAAAGCCCAGGGCCTCATCAAGGAAAAGGATCTGAAAGACGGCAATTTGCAGGGAAATGATATCCGGGAAGGCCTCGTAGCCGTCGTATCGGTCCGGGTACCCCAGCCACAGTTTGAGGGGCAGACGAAGACGAAACTCGGAAATTCGGAAGTGTCGGGAATCGTATCTTCCATCGTCAACGGCAATCTCAAGATCTATCTCGAGGACAATCCCGAGGCCACGAAGAAAATCATCAGCAAGATCATTCTGTCGAAAAAAGCGAGAGAAGCGGCTCAAAAGGCCAGAGACACGGTCTTCAGGGCAAACGCCCTTTCGATCGGCTCCCTCCCGGGAAAACTGGCCGACTGCGCCTCGAAAATTCCCGACGAATGCGAAATCTATATTGTGGAGGGAGATTCGGCGGGCGGATCCGCCAAACAGGGCCGCAACCGCTACAACCAGGCGATCCTGCCTCTGCGGGGAAAAATCCTGAACGTCGAAAAAGCGGGCGTCCACAAAGCCCTGGAGAGCGATACGATCCGTTCGATGATCACGGCCTTCGGCACAAGCATCGACGACAGCTTTGACATCGGCAAGCTCCGCTACGGAAAAATTATTATCATGACGGACGCCGACGTGGACGGCGCACATATCCGCACGCTTTTGCTGACGTTTTTCTACCGGCATATGGTGGAATTGATCCAGAACGGCAACGTTTACATCGCCCAGCCCCCCTTGTACAAGATCACCTACGGCAAAAAAATCTACTACGCCTACAACGACAAAGAGCTGTCGGAAATCACGGGTTCCTTCGGCGCGAAGGAAATCCGGGAGGAAGAACTGCGGGTGACCACAGGAGAGGACATGGAGGAGGAGGTTTTGCCGGAAGCGGAAGAAACGGCCGGAGCGCCGGAAAAGAAAGGATATACCTTGCAGCGATACAAGGGCCTCGGGGAGATGAACCCCGAACAATTGTGGGAGACGACTATGGATCCCGCCAACAGGATATTGCTTCAGGTGAGCATTGACAACGCCCGGGAGGCGGACATGCTTTTTGATAAACTCATGGGGGATAAAGTGGAGCCCCGGCGCGAATTTATCGAAGAAAACGCGGAGTTTGTGAAAAATCTTGATATCTGAGTTCTTTTCCCGGAAAATATCGCCGGAACAAAGGATATTTCTAAATTATAACCGGAGGAAAACAGTCAATGCAAATTGAAAACGAAAAAATACAGAACCGATATATCGAAGACGAAATGAAGACGTCCTACCTCGATTACGCCATGAGCGTCATCGTGGCCCGGGCCATTCCCGACGTCAGGGACGGGCTGAAGCCTGTGCACCGGCGGATCTTGTTCGCCATGAACGATCTCGGGATGAACTACAACAAACCTTTCAAAAAATCCGCGAGAATTGTCGGCGAAGTTCTGGGTAAATATCATCCCCACGGGGACGTGGCGGTCTATGAAACCATGGTCCGCATGGCGCAGGATTTCAACTACCGCTATCTTTTGGTGGACGGTCACGGCAATTTCGGCTCCATCGACGGAGATTCCGCCGCGGCCATGCGTTATACGGAAGCGAGAATGTCGAGGATCAGCGAGGAAATTCTCGAGGATATCGACAAAAATACCATTGATTTTACGAAAAATTTCGACGATTCCCTCGACGAACCCCTGGTTCTTCCCGCAAAGCTGCCCAATCTGCTTTTGAACGGCACGACCGGGATTGCCGTCGGGATGGCGACCAATATCCCCCCCCACAACCTCGGGGAATTGGTGGACGGGCTCACGGCCCTGATTGATAACCGGGACCTGGCGCCCCTGGATCTCTGCCAATACATCCAGGGACCCGATTTCCCCACGGGCGCCATCATAGACGGAAAAAGCGGCATTATGGACGCCTATACGACGGGCCGGGGCAAAATTCGCGTCCGGGCCAAAGCGGAGATCGAGGAATTCAAGAACGGCAAGTCCAACATCATCATCAGTGAAATTCCTTATCAATTGAACAAAGCGACGCTGATCGAACGGATCGCCGATCTCGTCCGGGACAAAAAAGTCAGCGGCATTACGGATCTCCGGGACGAATCCAACCGGGAAGGAATCCGGATCGTGGTGGAGCTCAAAAAGGGCGAAGAACCGGAACTCATATTGAACAAACTCTACAAATTTACGGAACTCCAGACTACCTACGGCGTCATCATGCTGGTCCTCGTGAATAACATTCCCCGGGTCCTGAACTTGAAGGAAATGCTGGAGGAATACATCAAACACCGCTTTTCGGTGATCATTCGCCGGACAAAGTACGATCTGGACAAAGCGGAAAAAAGAGCCCATATTTTAGCGGGCTTCCGGATCGCCCTGGACCACATCGACCGGATCATCGCCATCATCCGGGGCGCCCGGGACGCCAACGCGGCAAGGACAGCCCTTGTGACGGAATTCGCCTTTTCCGACGCCCAGGCCAAAGCCATTCTGGACATGCGTCTGCAGCGGCTGACCGGTCTCGAACGGGAGAAAATCGAAAACGAATACCAGCAACTGGTGAAATATATCGCGGAATTGAAGGACATCCTGTCCCATGACGACAAGATTTACGCCATCATGAAAGAGGAACTTCAATACTTGAAAGAAAAATACGGAGACGCCAGAAGAACCCTGATCCAGGACGAGCACCTGGAGATCACCCAGGAAGATCTGATCAAGGACGAGAACGTCATCATCACCCTCACAAACCGGGGTTATGTAAAACGGATGGAGCTCAGCAAATACAAGGCGCAAAACCGCGGCGGAAAAGGAATTTCCAGTCAAAATACCATTGAGGATGATTTTGTGGAGACCATAGAATCGGCGACGACCCTGGATACGCTTCTGATCTTCTCAAACCAGGGAAGGGTCTTCAGCCTGAAAGTCTATGAGATCCCCGAATCTTCAAGACAGGCCCGGGGAAAGCTCATCGCCAACATCATCCGTCTCCGGGAAGACGAAAAAATCCGTTCGGTCATCCGGATCCGGGAGTTTGAACCCGGAGAGGAAATTATTTTTGTGACCAAGTGCGGGCTCGTGAAGATGACGTCGCTGTCGGATTTCAAAAATATCAACAACGGCGGATTGAAAGCGATTAAGCTGAAAGACAACGACGACATCATCTATGTGGGACTCATCGGCGACAAAGAGCGGGAACAGGTCCTGATCGCCACAAAATCAGGCTATGCCATCCGTTTCAAATGCGACGAAAACGTGCGCTCCACCGGAAGGGATACCATGGGCGTCAAGGGCATCAACATAAGGCCCGGAGACGAGGTGGTATCGGCTCTTCTGATCAAAGAGGAAAACACCTTCGTGCTGACGGTCACGGAAAACGGCTACGGCAAGCGGACCCGGATCGACGAGTATCCGTTGCAAGCCCGCGCCGGTAAAGGCGTCATCAACATCAAGTGCAGCGACAAGACGGGCAACGTGGTCGCGGTTCTTTCGGTCACCGGCCGGGAGCAGATCATGGCGATCTCTTCAAACGGCGTGGTAATCCGGGTTGATGTCGAAACCATCTCCCTGTTTGGCCGTTCGACTCATGGGGTAAGGATTCAGCGCCTCGGCGAGAATGAAAAACTCGTATCCGTGACGAAGGTGCAGTCGGAAGACGACGAGACCGGAGAGGAAGGCGAACCCAACGCCGGGCAGATGTCCATTTTCGACGCGGAATCGGAGCTCCGGAAAGGACTGACCCGAGAAAAAGATGACAGCGGAAATGCTGATGAAACCGTGAACGATGATGAGGACGACCAAGGAACGGTTGACTAATTTCCTTTCTGATAGTAAAATAGTATAAAGCGGTTCAGGGAAACCCGGGAGGTAGACCATGAGAAAAGCACTGTTGTTATTTGGACATGAGGTGGAAAGGGAAAAAATAGTGGACAGCGCGCTATTTTTGCAGAATCAATGCGATTTTGAGATCATTCCCCTTTACATTAAAGATATTTCAAGAGACCGGGTGCTGTCGGCCCCCGGAGACAGCATGATTTTGGGCAGCCGCTCGCCCGTGATGTTCCAAGGCTGGGCGGAAATCGAAAAGACCGAAGT
The DNA here is from genome assembly GCA_031272945.1 of Fusobacteriaceae bacterium. Taxonomy (GTDB): domain Bacteria; phylum Fusobacteriota; class Fusobacteriia; order Fusobacteriales; family Fusobacteriaceae; genus JAISST01. The sequence goes on along the minus strand of JAISST010000129.1, from coordinate 11,716 downwards.
GGACCATATCAAGCGCCTGTTGCGGGATAAAGGAATCCGGAGCGAGCTTATCGTGGACATCGGTCTCATTGTGGACATCATCACGGAAAAAATGAAGTCCTGCGATCTTTTGCTTATGGGGAAAAATGAGGTTTTCAGCGAAAAGACCATCAGCATTCTGAAAGGCAACTACAAATGCATTATTTTTATCGGGGACAACCCGCTCAAAAAGCTGGACAACGTTCTGATCGCCAATGACGACGGCGTCAAGATCAACCGGAGTTGCTACCATTTTACCACGCTGTTTCCGGAAATCAACAAATTCGCCTCGGCGTCCATCAACAAAAAACTCGAGGAAAACGTGCTGAAGCAATATCTGGAAGGAAAAGGAAAAACCGTGGTCCACGAAGATATGGAAACGGACAACTACGACAGCATCCTGAAACGCTTCGACCTTTTTGATCTTTTGATCATGGGAAATTTGAGCAGAAGTTATTTTTTCGAGAAAATTATCGGAAAAAACGGGATCAAACTCATTGAAAAGTGTAAAGCGCCGATATTTATCGGGTAGACGCCCGGCAAAAGAAAGGAAAAGGGAAAGACCATGAAAGTATTGGTCATTTCAGATTCCCATAAAAAAATAGGGAATCTTGCGGCAATGGTTGAAAAGGAACGGCCGGATATTGTCATAAGCTGCGGGGATCATTGCAGGGATTGCGACGAACTGGCCGAAAGATACCCGGGACCGGATTATTACTGCGTGCCGGGAAACTGCGACTTTTTTACCCACGGGCGAAAAGAGGAGCTGCTGATTTATCTGGAAAAAGTCCCCGTATTGATCACCCACGGGCACAAATACCAGGTCAAGAGAACGTACAACTATCTGCGGGAAAAAGCGGAGAGCCTCGGGGTTAAGGTTGTCCTGTGCGGACATACCCACAGAAAATATACGGAGAAAGGGGATCATATGACCATATTCAATCCCGGCGCCGCTCACGAAGGCGATTACGGGATTATGGAAGTGGAGGGAAATACGGTCAGCTTCACCCACAAAACGCTGAACGCAGAAAACACAGAAGACGCATAAAAAACCTAATTAAAGCATAAAAAGAAACAAAACATATATTTATTTGGGGAGGAAAAATTGAAGGAAAAAATAGAATCTCTCAAGGTCCTGTACCGCGAGAAGATCGGGAACGCGACGTTGTTGAAAGATCTCGAGGATCTGAAAATCCGGATCCTGGGAAAAAAGGGGGAACTGACGGAGCTTGCCAGGGAAATGCGCAATTTGGCGGCGGAAGAAAAACCCGTCATCGGGCAGGCTTTGAATGAAGCTCGAGAATTTTTTACGGAAATTCTCGAAGAAAAATTCCGGATTCTATCGGCAAAAGCCAAAGAGGAAAAACTGAAGTCGGAGACGATTGACGTCACAATCCCCGGCGATCCGGTGGAAATGGGATCTCTGCATCCGGTGACGGCCACCATGGATATGATCAAGGAAATTTTCCTGGATATGGGTTTCGACATAGCCGACGGACCCGAAGTGGAATATGTCAAATACAATTTTGACGGTCTGAATTTTTCGGGCAGCCATCCGTCCCGAAATGAAACGGACACCTTTTATATTACGGAAAACGTCCTTCTGAGAACCCAGACGTCCCCGGTGCAAGTGCGTTATATGCTTGAGCACAAACCGCCTTTCCGGATGATTTCCCCGGGAAGGGTGTACCGGCCCGACTATGATATTTCCCACACGCCCATGTTTCATCAGACCGAGGGGCTCGTAGTGGGAGACAATATTTCCTTTGCGGATTTCAAAGGAATCCTGATGCATTTCGCGGAAAAGGTTTTCGGTAAGGGCAGCGTGCGGTTTCGGCCCCACTTTTTCCCCTTTACGGAACCCAGCGCGGAAATGGATATCGAGTGCGCCATCTGCCATGGAAAGGGCTGCCGGGTCTGCAAGGGGAGCGGCTGGCTGGAAATTCTCGGTTGCGGCATGGTCCATCCCAATGTGTTGGAGTACGCGGGGATCGATTCCGCAAAATATACGGGTTTCGCTTTCGGCATGGGGATGGAGCGCATTGCCATGCTCCAGCACGGTATTGACGACTTGCGGGCATTTTTTGAAAACGACGTCCGTTTTTTACGGCAGTTCAAATAGACACGGGGTATCATTAAAAAAAGTATGATAAAAGATAAGAAAACGGAGAAAAATACAGATCATTGCGTTGGAGGAAATCATGTTAATCTCTTTGAATTGGTTGAAACAATATATTGACCTCAAGGAAAGCGTTGAGGAATTGAAAGAAACGCTGACAATGATCGGACAGGAGGTGGAAGCGGTGCATTTTCCCGGAAAAGATCTGGACCACGTGGTCATCGGGAAGATCGTAAAATATGACATGCATCCCAAGTCCGACCATCTGACGGTCCTTTTGATAGATATCGGGGAGGGCGAACCCCTGCAGATCGTCTGCGGCGCGCCCAATCACAAGCTGGGCGACAAGGTTGTCGTAGCCAAAATCGGCGCCGTGCTTCCGGGAAATTTCAAAATCAAGAAGGCCACAAAACGGGATGTGGATTCCTGCGGCATGGTCTGCTCGGAAATGGAATTGGGCGTCGGCCGTGACAAGAGCGGCGTCATCATATTGCCCGAAGACGCGCCCATAGGGGAAGAATATCGGAAATACGCGGGCCTGGACGATGTGATTTTTGAACTGGAAATTACGCCCAACCGGCCGGACTGTCTTTCCTATATCGGGATTGCCCGGGAACTGGCGGCCTATTACAAAAGAAAAGTAAAATATCCTTCCGTGATCCTCAACGAGACCATGAAGACCACTTCCACGGAAGCGGCGATCCGGATCGAGGACGGAGAGCGCTGCAAGCGCTATATGGGAAGAGTCATCCAGAACGTGACGATCAAAGAATCTCCGGAATGGCTCAAGGCAAGGATCCGGGCCATGGGGTCCAATCCCATCAACAATGTCGTCGATATCACCAATTTTGTGATGTTTGAATACAATCAGCCTCTGCATGCCTTCGATCTGGACAATCTGGCCAAAAAAACCATCATCATCCGGAAAGCGGCCCAGGGGGAAAAGTTGGTGACGCTGGATGGCGTGGAGAGGACCTTCGAAAACGGAGAGCTCCTCATTTGCGATGCCGAGAAGGCCATTGCCCTGGCGGGCGTCATGGGCGGACTGGGCAGCCAGATCGAGCCCACGACGAAAAATATCCTGCTGGAATCCGCCTGGTTTGACCCGGAAAGCACGAGACTGACGGGAAAACGGGTGGGCCTTTCCACCGACGCCTGCTACCGCTACGAAAGAGGGGCCGTGGACATTGAAAATATCGACGAGGCAAGCAGAAGAGCCACCGCCCTCATCGCGGAACTGGCCGAGGGGGATGTGCTGTGCGAGCCCATCGACAAATGGGGCAAGGGACTGGAAAAATTGAAGCCCGTGGAAATTCCCATCAATCTGAAAAAACTGGACAAATTCATCGGAAAGGATATCGGCTATGACACGGTGGCGAAAATCATCACGAGTCTCGGAATCTCCATCAAAAACACGGGTCAGGAAAAAATAACCGTGACGCCGCCTTCTTACCGCGGAGATTTGAAAATTCCCGCCGACATCTACGAAGAAGTCATCCGGATGTACGGATTCAAGAATATAGAGCCGCGCATTCCCGTGGAAAGCATCCGCTCAGGGGTCAAGGATCCCGTGATCGCCCTGGCCGACGAGGCCAAAGAGATCCTGAAGGCCGTCGGCTTGCAGGAAACCATCAATTATTCCTTTGTATCGAAAGAAGCAATCGAGTATTTCACGCCGGGCGCGAAAGCCATCGAGCTCAGGAATCCGCTGTCCGCCCATATGAACGTCATGCGGACAAATCTGACCTACAGTCTGCTGACGAATATCCAGGACAATTTGAACCGGAATTTTACGGATTTGCGGTTTTTTGAGGTGGCCAAGACCTATGTGGCCGATGGAGATCTCGCCAAGGAGGAATTGCACGCAGGGATTGCCATTGCCGGAAGACATGACCGCTCCGTCCGGGATTCCAAACCGCGGACCTTTGATTTCTACAAATTGAAAGGCTACGTGACGCTCTTTCTGGAATACATGGGCATGGACAAAAAATACTATCTGGAGAGAAGCGCTCATCCGGCCTTTCATCCGGGCAGGAGCGCCGACATCAAAGTGGGAAAGGAAGTCGTCGGTACATTCGGACAGATCCACCCCGATATCCAGGAAAAGATGGATATCAAAAAAGAGACAGTCTTCGCGGCGGATTTCAACCTCGTGCGGATCAATAAATACAGGAATACGAAAATAAAGTATGAATCTCTCGTGAAATACCCGGAAGCGACCCGGGATCTGGCGGTCGTGGTGGACAAGAAAACCGTCGTGGGGGATATGATCAAGGATCTGAGGAAAGCCTCGGGCCTCATCGAAAAAATAGACATTTTTGATATCTATGAAGGGGAAAATATCGCCCCGGAAAAGATGTCCGTGGCCGTCAGCATTGTGCTGCGCAACAAAGACAATACGCTGGAGGAAAAAGAAATCAACAAAATCATGGAAAACATGCTGAAAATCGTAGCGGACAACTACGGGGGGGAGATCAGGCAATAGTTCAGGTTGAGAGGGGTTATCAGGGAGGAAAAATGGATACATTACGGGAATTTTTCAAAATCGGAAACGGACCATCCAGTTCGCACACGATCGGGCCCGAAAGGGCGGCAAGGAGATACCGGGAGAAACATCCCGAAGCGACGCGGTTCCGGGTGGAACTGTACGGTTCTCTGGCCCTTACGGGAAAAGGACATCTGACGGATTACATCATCCGGGAGACATTGAAGCCCGCGGAGACGGAAATTCTGTTTATGCCGGAATATACGCATCCTTTTCATCCCAACGGCATGAAATTCATGACGGTGGATGAAAAAGGAGAGACCGGGGATCCCCGGCTCGTATTTTCCATCGGCGGCGGAACCATCCTCGAGGAAGGGGAGACAAGAAGAAACGCGAAAAAAATCTACCCCTTCAATACGTTTTCGGAAATCAAAAAGTGGTGTGAGGATGGAAACAAGGAATATTGGGAATTTGTGACGGAATATGAAGGGGAGGAGATCTTCGCCTTCCTGAAGGAAATCTGGGGCGCCATGCGCAACGCCGTGCGGTCGGGCGTGGAAAAGACAGGGATTCTCCCCGGCAGCATCCGGCTCAGACGAAGGGCCAATTCCTTCTACAAAAAAGTAAAGAGTATGAAATCCCAGACGAGCCTTTTGGGGAGGATTTTTACCTATACGCTGGCGGTATCGGAAGAAAACGGCAGCGGCGGCAAGGTGGTGACGGCCCCTACCTGCGGCGCGGCCGGCGTCATTCCGGGGCTTCTTTACGCTATGGCGGAAGATTATGAATTAACGGAAAGGGAAATCCTGCGGGGCCTTGCAGTGGCGGGGCTTGTGGGAAACGTGATCAAGGAAAACGCGACGATTTCAGGCGCCGAAGGCGGCTGCCAGGCGGAGGTGGGGTCCGCGTGCGCCATGGCCTCGGCAATGGCCTGTTTTTTGTTGGGCGGGACCCTTGACCAGATCGAATACGCGGCGGAAATGGGCTTGGAGCACCTTTTGGGGCTGACTTGCGATCCTGTGGGCGGATATGTACAGATCCCCTGTATCGAAAGAAACGCGGTGGCTGCGGCAAGGGCCTTTGATTCGGCCATCTATTGCCTTTTCACCGACGGGAAACATACGGTATCTTTCGACGAGGTCGTCCATACCATGGGGGAGACAGGAAAAGACCTGAAATCCGAATACCGGGAGACCTCTCTCGGCGGCTTGGCAAAGCTCCATCACGCGGCGGAGTGTTGAGAAAAGGGGAAGGATTCATGAAATTGATTGCGGGTTTGGGAAATCCCGGAGAGCGTTACGCAAAGACGAGGCATAACATCGGTTTTTGCGTGCTTGACCGGGTGTTTGAAAAAATCGGGGCGGCCGGCGAGCGGGAAAAATTCCGGGGACTTCTCACGGAAAAAATCGTGGAAGGGGAGAAAGTACTTTTTCTGAAGCCGCAAACCTTTATGAACAGCAGCGGAGACGCCGTCATCGAAGCGTTGAATTTTTACAAAATTGACCCCGCGGCGGATCTTTTGGTCATTCATGACGATCTGGACCTCCCGCCGGGAAAAATCAGAATCCGTTCCCATGGCGGCTCCGGCGGACATAACGGGCTGAAATCCATTATTTCCCATATCGGCGAGAATTTCTGGCGGATCAAATGCGGAATCGGAAGACCCGATATGGAGACCATTGATTTTGTGCTGGGAAGGTTCACGGAGGAAGAAAAGCAGCCGGTAGCGGATATGCTGATCCTGGCTGCCGACGCCGTTGTGGATTTTATGGAAGACATGGACCGGGAGCGTTGGGTGCAGAAGTATAATAAGAAGTAGAGAGGCAAATATTGATAAAATTTTCCCTTTCCGGAAATGGAAAGGGATTTTTTTGATACGATAGTCTTTTGAAAAAATGTCGCCTGGCAAGCGACCACTTTCCTTGAAAAATATGATATGCTATAGCAAAATCTTATATTTCAGGAGGTTCACAATGAATGAGAAAAATGGAAGCGAATCGTCGTTTATTTCTGAAAAATCTTTTATTGAACGGGTTCCAAAGGTTACCGTTACGCCGGGTAGGGAACCCATCGTCTTGCGGAATCTGACAATTGATGTAAAAATCATCGGAATTATGGCGCTTACGACTTACGACATGATTTTTTACAATCCCAACGCCACTATCCTTGAAGGAGAATTCACCATGCCCCTGGGCGACGAGCAATACGTATCGGCCATCGCCCTCGATATCAACGGCAAAATGCGGGACGGCGTCATCGTTGAAAAAGATAAAGCCAGGAATACCTTTGAGGCAATTGTTAGAAGGCGCATTGATCCGGCCCTTGTGGAAAAAATGGCGGGCAATCTATTCAAAACCCGGATCTATCCATTCAATCCCAGAAACACGAGGCGAATCAAAATCACCCTTGAAGAACCCCTCGGAACGGAACAGGATCACTATGTCTACGACTTGCCGCTACGCTTCAAGCAAACCTTGAATTTTGATCTGCATGTCAACTTTTCTCCGGAAAAGGACAGGGAAGTCCCGGAAATCCAAAGCGACCTGTCCCGGAATTTTTTCTGGGAAAAAGGTTCTTCCCGGTCCTGGAAGCCTTTGAAGAAGAAAACGACTTCCTGGAATTTTTCACAAAAAAACTGTTTTTTGGATAATTATTTTCATTTCGATCTTCCCAAAACCGCAAATCATGAGATTTTCACCCATTGGGATCACCAAGAGACTTTGTTTTACGCCAATATCCCCATGGCGGGAGCGCCCAAAGAAAAGATTCTCCCCCAAAAAATCTCCCTGTTTTGGGACGCGTCCCTGTCCGGGGAAAAACGCAACATCAACTATGAAAAAATTCTGTTGTCGCACTATTTCGCGGCAAATCCCGATGTGGAAGTCACCTTTGCGCTCTTTCGCTTGAAGTCCCTTGAGAAAAAGACCTTTGCGGTGACAAAGGGAAATTGGAGCGCGCTTCATAAAGAAATTGAATCCGTTATTTATGAAGGCGCAACGGAATTTCCGCCGGATCTCTTCGATGATATATCGGAAGGGGAAATCTTTCTTTTTTCCGACGGCATGGAGACTTTCGGCGAAAAAGGCTTCGGAAAGGCCAATGTTCCCGTGTTCGCCATCAATTCCTCCAAGAAATATGACCGGGTCAATCTTGTCGGCATTGCCTGCAAAAGCGGCGGTAATTTCATCAATTTAAACGAACAGAATGTTGAAACCGCTCTTGAAAAACTCACCAAAAAATTCATAAAGTTTTTGGACTATACCGCGGATTCCGAAGAAATCCTGGATATCTATCCGCACCCGGGAGAGGAAATCCGGGATAATCAGGCCTTTTGGGGAATCCTCGCAGGCAGGGAAGCGAAAATTTTGCTTTCTTTCGGATACTCCAAAGATGAAATTACAGGAACAAGAGAAATCATCGTGGCAAATCCAGGAGAAAATCCCGCGCTGGCAAGATTCCGGGCCCGGCAGCGAATCCGGGAACTCGAACTCAATCCGGAAAAAAACAGAGGGGAAATCATAGAGCTTGCGAAAAACTATTCCATCGTGACGGATTATACCTCGCTTTTAGTGCTGGAGAGCGTTCATGACTATGTTCAATATGATATTACGCCGCCGGAGGAATTGCTGGACGAATATAAACAACTCACTGCGAGCAGGGCGAAAAAATCATTCGCGCCGATAGCTTACAATACCGATCCCATATATATTGTGGAAGAGGCCCCAATGGTTATGAAGGATGATAGAGAGCTCTATTCGTCCATTGATTTCGTTTCTTCCGAACAATCCTTGAAACTGAACCGCAGATATCACGAATCAATGGTTGAACCGTCATTTGACTATACGACAGATATCCAAGATCATAATGAGAAACCCGCGCCCTATCTGAAAATCCTGCAATCAGTCCCCGACAAGAAACTGCTTGCCGTGTATCGCATGATAAAAATAGGCTATGCCGACCAACCGTTCTTCTATATCAATGCCGCCGACGAATTTGCCCGGAGAAACATGCCGGAACAGGCGCTATTGATCCTTTCCGGCGCGGTTGAAATCCACCCCGAATACAAGGAACTGCTTAAAGCAGCGGCGCAAAAATTGCTTGGTTTCAAGGAATACGGCTATGCGGTCTTCCTGTTCAAACGGATCCTGAAACAATACGGAGAGGATCCGCAAATCTACAAGGATCTGGCTCGCGCCTTGGAGGAGATGAATCGTTTGATCGCCTGATTTATTGTAGAGACGCACGACCGTGCGTCTCTACATTCTTCCATTTCCGGACACATGTTCCAAATATTCAGTATGTTTCCCGTAATCGAACACATATTTGTCTTATTTTCCATAAAAATACAAAATGATTGACAAACTATTTCGAAATCTGTATACTTTATTATGATAAATCGTTTTCGGGGGAAAACGATTATGCTAAGACTACTCCCGGCAAAGCCGGGAAGGGGGTTACAGATGAAAAAATATTTTTTATCCGTTCTTTTTTGTTTTACTTTGATTGGCTCTATGCTCTTTAGCGCAGGTTCAAAAGAAGAAGTCACGATCGGCGTGACGCTGCCTTTCACGGGACCGCTGGCCTTCAGCGGCCAACAGACGGCGCAGGGAATGCAGATTGCCGCTGATGAAATCAACGCGGCGGGCGGGATCCTCGGGAAAAAACTCAAACTGGATCTGCAGGACGACAAGGGCGACGCGACAGAAGGCGCCAACACCTATCAGTTGCTCAAAGGGAAAGGCGTCCCCATCATCATCGGTTCCGGCACATCGGGAGTTACCGCCGGTATGGCGGCCAAAGCCGACGCGGACAAGGTCCCTCTGCTGACTCCATCGGCAACGGCGGATATGCTGACCGAAGGGAAGCAATTTGTATTCCGGGCCTGCTTCGTGGATTCTTACCAGGGAAAGATCGTCGCCAAATTTGCGGCCGAAAACCTCAAAGCCAAAAAAGCGGCCGTGCTCTATTGCAGCGCCGATGAATATTCCTTGGGACTCTACGAATCCTTCAACATCGCCTGTAAAGAATTCGGCCTCCAGATTGTCGGCAAGGAAACCTCCCCGACGATGAACGACGTCGATTTTTCCCCGCAGCTTGCCAAGATAAGAGAAAGCGGCGCGGAAGTACTTTTTGTTCCCTATTCTTACGGGACCGCCGCTCTGATCGTGGTCCAAGCCAGAGAAGCCGGATTCACCGGTCCGATCATCGGCGCGGACGGCTGGGACAGCATCGACAACAAAGTGGAGGACAATGTGGCGGCCTTTGAGAATTGCTACTATACGAACCCTTACTCGACCGAAGATCCGGATCCTTCCGTTCAAAATTTCGTAAAAAAATACTCGTCAAGGTATGGTTCCGAGACATTGACAAGCGCAGGCGCTTTGGGCTATGACTGCTTGTATATGGCGGCGCAGGCCATGAAGGAAGCGGGAACGACCACCGACCGGGAGAAAGTGGCCGCCGCTTTGCGAAACATGAAGTTTTCCGGAACAACCGGGTCTTTCACGCTCAAAGACGGCAATCCGCAGAAAAGTGTTGTGGTTATGCAGATCAAGAGTGGAAAAGCCAGATGGGCGACTACGGTGAAGTGAGGTTTATGCACAGAAGAAAATTCCCCAAACCTGATAAAAAACCGCATAACATGCGGTTTTTTTGTTTACCCGGGCAAGGCATGCCTTACCCCACTAACTGCACAAAATCTCCCTTTCCCTCCGAATCCCGCCGATGACCTCCGTCTCCTCCAGGATCCCGCCGGCCTCATCATATCTTCTGCAAAATCCCTCATTGATTCCCCGGTTCCATAAGCCTTCTTCCCGCAATTGCCCGTTTTCATAATACCACCGGCAAATGCCTTCAAGCTCGTCGTCTACGTATTGCAGCTCCTTCTTCAGGGTCCCGTCGGGATAATAAACGCTGCTGGGACCGTTCAATTTCCCTTTCTGACAATGGGAAATCTCGTTGACAACCCCGTTATCATAATATTCTGTAAAGACTCCTTCCGGCTTGTCCGCCAGGTAAGTCGTTTCAAAATGCAATTTCCCATTCCGGTAGTACGTCAGGCATGTGCCATTCCGTTCTCCGTGCTTGTAGTTCCTCTCCGAAAGTAGTTTTCCGTCCTCGTAGTAGTTCCGTCGCAACCCGTCATACTCATCGTCCACAAAAGAACTTTCTTCTTCCAGTTCTCCGTTTTCATAGTACCATCGGCACACGCCATTCCACATCCCAAATTGATACTGCTTCACAGATTCGATATTTCCATTTTCATAATAGGATACGAATTCTCCGTGCTTCTCATTATCGAATATTGTAAACCTTTCCGCCAGATTTCCGTTTGGATGATAATTTTTCATCCATCGTCTTCCGCTCCCGTCGGGAATATCATCCCCTTCCCATTCCAGACTCCCGTCTTCATAATACCATACGCAATGGCCAACCCAACCCTTTTCGTCATAAGTCACAACAGATTCTATGGCGCCGCTTTTATAGTATTTGCGGTACATCCCGAGAACCTCCCCTTTTTTTGAAGTTCCCTCTTCTTTCAACTTTCCGTTTCCATAGTATTTCCGGATCCACCGCAAACCGCTGCCGTCATTGGCGTCGTCCCGTTCCTCCTTCAACCTTCCGTTTTTATAATATTTTTTGTGAGGCCCCGTACCCCGGTGGTCTTTCCAAGTCCCGAAAGACTCCAACCGCCCGTTCTCGTAATAGCTCTTGTACCACCGCAGGCCATCTGATCCGGCAATATCGTCTTCCCTGTATTTGAGTTGTCCGTTTTCATAATATTCTTCATACAGTCCGCTTTCTTTCATTTGCTCCCATGGCTCCATTTTGACCTCCCTTTACGGCAAACAAAATAAAATTTTCAAACCGGCGCTCCGTACATTTTCCTGTCAACGCCAATTGATGACGGAGTTATATTTTATCACAACAGCGCCTGATTTGCAAGCATTTTTTTACCGAAATTTCTTCAAAATCCGCCGCGTCAATCGGATCCGGCATGCTGGAAGGCTTTGAGCCCCCCCCCCGAGCGGGTTCAGGCATTTTTGGACTGAAAGACCGGAAAGCTGATGAGGTAAGGTTTATTCCTTCTTCTT
>JAISST010000089.1 GCA_031272945.1 Fusobacteriaceae bacterium | reverse complement strand
GGTATTGTTGTCAGAATATCCCCGGTTCCCTCGCCCCAGATCAGCCGTTCGGAGCCGGTGGGCTTCAATTTCCTGTGTTTTCCCAAAAGGCGGCCGTCGGGTCCGAAATAGAGCAGCGTACAATAAAGCGTGCAATTGAGCGAATCCCGTTCCGTCACGCCCAAGGCCACATAAGCCCCGGCTCTCTTGGCGGCGGCGCCGATCATTTCCGTATCGGCCGAGGGGACGATAACCGCGTTGTCATAATAGATTTTCCAGTCTTCCCGTCCTTCCATCGTGCGGCTTCCCACCACATAGCCGAAGGAAAAGCCCCTGGGATAGGCGGGGATGAAGGCCTCGGGGAAGACGATCAAGTCGGGTTTTTGCTCCGCGGCCTTGTCGATCAGGGCAAGGGTCTTTTCGAGGGCGCCGTTTTTGTCAAATGGGACCGTGGATGCCTGCACCACGGCAACTTTGCATACCTTTTCCATATCCTGCATGGATTTCCTCCCGGTTTATTTTGATCGAAAATTTTCTTATTTCTGTAATCTGGTATTAGTATACACAGATTTTGTCAAAAAGGCAAGACAAAAGTTGGGGGAGGTTCTATAAGCGATTTATCGGTGTATGTGACTTATTGTCTGTAGACTTATTGTCTGTAGACTTATTGTATTTATTTCGGTATGATAGATTACAGAACGGAGGTGAATGGAAATTGGATATTTTGAAAGTCTTTGCCGCCAATCTCAAGCGACTCAGGGCCGAAAAAGGTATGTCTCAGGAAGAATTCGCGGAAAAATGCGGTATGCACCGTACCTATATCAGCGCTGTTGAATGCCGACGCCGGAGCATTTCCCTGGAAAATGTACAGAGGATCGCGGATGCGCTTGAAACGGAAACTTATCTGCTGTTTTTGGATACGGTTCCAACCAAGGGGGAGAAATCATGAAATACGTCATTAAACAAAAAGACATACAGGAGTTCAACGAAAGCGTTTCCCGCGACTTTCCAAAATATGTCTCCCAGCTTTTGAACTGGGCAAATCAAAACGCGCAGGGCACGCGTCCGAATGTTGTCGGCCAACTTTCAGAATTGTTTCCTGAATTCCTCCATAATACAAAAAAAGCTTCTCAAAAGAACTGGGAAAAATGGTATATCAAAAAAATGCCCGGCGCCATTGACCAGGCAACTTCAAAAATCTATAATCAAGTGCTAAAACTACAGGAAGCTATCCGTCTCATAGATGAGAATATGGTACGCGACTGGGTGAAAGATCTGGTTTTCGAAAAGACCTTCAACGGGCTTTATATCCAAAAAGCCATTTTGGCTTTCCTCGCCAGCCAACGGTCCCAGGAATTCCGGCTGAGCGATCCCGCCGAAGAAGCACGGGGAATAGACGGATATGTGGGAGATGTCCCATATTCCATCAAGCCCGACAGTTATCAAAGTATGGCTCGCTTGCCTGAGTCCATCGGCATTAAGATGATCTACTACAAAAAGATGAAAACGGGGATCGCGATCGAGGTTGAAGAGTAGAGTCCCGTTTTTGAATGGGTATCAATCGAGGGGAGAAGAATTCAAAAATTTCTTCTTGTACTGATAGTCATAGGATAAATCCACATCCACATAACCGGTCTGGATCAAATGCCGGTTGATGAATGTTTTGTTGTCAAGATACAAATAGCATAACAAGCGATTTTCGGCATCGTATTTCGCCTCTTGGTCAAATTTGAGGAAGACTTTTCTTTTGTGGAATTTGCTTCGCAAAAACTCCGTCGCTTCCGTCGCCGTATCGGGCAATACCTTCACGCCGATCAGCTTCACCTGCAAACCGTTGTTCAGAACCAAGGAATCCGGAGATATGATCCTGCTTACCGAAAAATACTCTTCCCGCTTTTCCGTGGATTCGTCAAGCCTGGAACCAAACGTCAGCTTCTTCACATCTATTTTTTTATCCATTTTATGCGGATCCGAAAAAATATAGGGCAGTTCCTCAAAGGAAGGGCGCTCTTTTTTTTCTTCCACATCAAAGAGAAAGGTATCGCCGGGCAGCAAAGGCTGCGCAGCGCCTATTTTTTCTTTGATCGCCGGCAGAAAAGCCTCGTTGATTTCATAACCGACGGAATTCCTTCCGAGATTTCTCGCCGCCAGCGTAGTTGTCCCGCTGCCCAGAAAGGGATCAAAGACCGTCTCCCCCACAAAAGAGAACATCTTGATCAATCTTTTGGGGAGTTCTTCGGGAAACATGGCCATATGGCCGCTCTGCTTCGCCCCGTTGAAATGCCAATGAGAGGAAAAGTACAGACTCCACTCTTCTTTTGTCATTTCAGACATTTTTTTCTGTTCAATCGTTGGTTGCGGCGCTTTTCCCAATTTCTTGAACAGCAGGATAAACTCATAGTCCATTTTGAGAATTCCGTTACGGGGAAATGGGAAACTGCCCATGATCGCTCCTCCCCCGCTTGTGTTCATCGTCGTGGTCTTCTGCCAGATAATCGCGCCCATATAATCCATACCGAGTGTTTCGCAAAAACGAATTATCTCCGTGCGAATCGGAATCACTTTATAGCGAGCGTAATATACGGAACGCGCAAATTGGTCCCCTATATTGATACACATTCTGCAACCATCCGAAAGAACCCTGTCGCATTCTTTCCAGACAAGGTTCAAGTTGTTGATATATTCTTCGTAACTGTCGTTAAACCCGATCTGCGTTTCGGATCCATAGTCTTTAAGCTGCCAGTAGGGCGGCGACGTGATGATCAGTTGCACCGATTTATCCGGAACGCCGGACAGCTTTCTGCTGTCTCCGATTACAATCCTGTGAGTGCTCATTCTCTCTCCCTGTTGCTTCATAATTCTCACTCATTATACAATATGCGGAACCTCTTGTCAATTGCTTTTTCAATGTCCGGTCCGCGCTTACTTCGGTCATATCCCTTACAAAATTGCTCATTTATATAGTTTCTGATCTCCCCAATCAAGATACTTTCCGCCTTGACAGCCGTTTAAAAAAATGATACACTTGTATTAATCGAACACAATTTCTTTGCAAAAGGGGTGGTTATCATGGATATGGAAATACAGAAAAAGCTCGATGCGCTGGAGAAGCTTATCGGCAATACGCCCATGGTGCGGATCAGCTTCCGCTACAAGGGAGAATTGCACAATATTTACGCTAAGCTTGAGTACTACAATTATTCCGGAAGCATCAAAGACCGGATGGCCTATTATATTCTGAAAAGGGCTTACATGGACGGCAATATCCTGCCCGGCGACGAAATCTGCGAAGCGACCAGCGGCAATACAGGGATCGCATTTACCGCCATCGGCAGTTTTCTCGGCCACAAAGTCAATATCTACATGCCCGACTGGATGAGCGTCGAGCGGATCCGCCTGATCACGAGCCTCGGCGGAAACGGTGTGTTGGTCTCGAAAGAGGAGGGGGGCTTTCAGGGTAGCATTGCGCGCTGTATCGCGGCGGGGGAATGCAAGTGCACGTTCCTTCCGAAACAGTTTGAAAATGACGGAAACCGCATGGCCCATTATACGACGACAGGTCCTGAGATCCAGCGGCAAATGGCTGCCTTCGGCGTCGTGCCCGACGGTTTTTCTGCGGGATACGGAACCGGCGGAACCCTCATGGGAATCGGGGAATACCTCAAGGATCAACTCGGCTGCCGGGCCTTTCCCATGGAGCCGGCCAACTCGCTGATCTCCGCAAGCGGTGAAAAAAAATCCGGCGGACACCGGATTCAAGGAATATCGGACGACTTCATCCCGCCGATCTTAAATATGAAAAAAATAGACGACATCGTCGTCATCGAAGACGGGGACGCCATCATCATGGCGCAGATGCTGGCGAAAAAACTCGGACTGGGCGTCGGGATCTCCTCAGGGGGAAATTTCCTGGCGGCGCTGAAAATCCAGCTGGATCACGGCGTAAAACACGCGGTCACCACCTTTGCCGACGACAGCAAAAAATACCTTTCAACGGATTACGCCAAGGAAGAACCGGTCAAGGCGGGATATTTGAGCAACGATATTGAATTGCTTTCTTTTGATTCTATGAGATAATAACGGTTCATCATACATATTCAGTTTACAATGTAGGCCCATTCTTCGCCTCTCAGAATCGCGAGACAGGCTTCCACGGCCATGGTCACCATCTTTACGATGGCTTCGTTTGTGACGGCGGCGCTGTGCGGCGTACAGACGATATTCCTTGCGTGGAGAATGGCCGCGTCGGGCTTCGGAGGCTCATTATCGTAGACATCCACGCCCGCTCCCGCGATTATGCCTGTATTCAGAGCTTCCGCCAGATCGTTTTCATTGACAATGCCTCCACGGGCGCAATTGATCAAAATTGCGCTCTTTTTCATTTGCTTCAATTCTTTCATCGTCAGCATGTCTTTGGTCTCGGGCAGGATCGGCACGTGCAAACTTACGACATCCGCCCCGGGCAGAAGTTCCCGGTAATTGTCGTACCGGATCCAGCCTTCTCTTTCCGCCTCATCCCGGGTGAGCCGCGGATCGTAGCAAAGGACTGTCATGTCAAAACCTTTGGCGATTTTCGCCACTTCTCTTCCGATATTGCCCATGCCGATGACGCCGATCTTCTTCCCCTGCAGTTCAAAAGAACCGCCGAAATCTTTCTGATAGGCAAATTTCCCGGCGACGGTCTCGTTGTGGAATTGCACGATATTCCGGTTTACGGCTAAAAGTAGCGCGAAGGTCTGTTCCGCCACGGCCCGGGCGTTGGCCCCGGCGCTGACGGCTACCTTGACGCCGTGTTCGGCAGCGGCGATCGCGTCGATATGGTCATAGCCCACGCCCACATTTGAAATGACCCGGAGCTTCGGGGCCATCTCGATCAGTTTGCGGGTCACTTTTCCCAAAAGCAGCACGATGCCGTCGGCTTCCCGCAATTCTTCAGGATACTTCGTCAAATCGTCATCATCGGCCACGAATACGTCGGCGGATTTTCGCAGGAGTTCCATGCCGCCTCCCGGCAGGGCGTGGGTCAGTAAAACTTTCGGTCTCATCTCTCATCCCTCCCTTTTGGCCCATTTGGGGTGGTTGTAGACTTGGGGATTCGCAACGTAAGGCCATTTTTCCCCGTTCAGAATCGCGAGCACAGCCGTCGCACACATTTTGGCCATTTTCACCATGCCTTCCTTCGTTCTGGCCCCGTTGTGGGGCGCGCAGACAAGATTCTTCGCGTGAAGGATCTTCCGGTCGGGAGAAGGAGGCTCGTTTACAAAAACGTCGAGAGCCGCACCGCCGATGATCCCTTCGTTGAGGGCGTCGGCCAGATCGTCCTCATTGATGATGCCGCCCCTTGCGGTATTGACAATAATCGCCGAGGGCTTCATGAGTTTCAGGTCCTTCATGGTAATGAGGTCCCGCGTCGCCGGAGACAGTGGCACATGCACGGAAACGACGTCGGCCTTTTTCAGAACCTCCGTATGATCGGCGCAATATTCCCAGCCGAGGGCTTCGATGTCCTCTTTTTTCACATAGGGGTCATAGCCGATAACCTTCATCTCGAAACCTTCGGCGATTTTCCCGAGGGTCTTTCCGATATTGCCGAGACCGATAAGCCCCAAGGTCTTTTGATAGAGTTCAAAGGAAATGTCGATGTATTTTCCGAACCACACGGCCTTTCCCGCCCGGGCTTCGGCGTCCCCTTCGGGGGTGCGCCGGATCATGGAAAGAATCAGCCCCATGGCCAATTCGGCCACGGAAACAGCGTTGGCCCCGGCGGAAATAGCGACGGGAATGCCACGGGCAGTCGCCGCCTCCACGTCCACATTCTCGTAGCCCACGCCGATGGTCGCGATGACTTCAAGATTCGGCGCGGTCTCAATATCTTTCTTTTGTACTTTGCCGCCCCAGATCACCATGCCGTTGGTCTCTTTCCAGGCGTCCGCAAAAGTCGCGGGTTCCTTGTCCTCGACGACAACGGTCTCCACGCCCTCTCGAAGCAGTTCGAGACCTTCGTTCCGGATATGCCGCGATACGATCACTTTTTTCATTTGGCCCCTCCCGCACAGGCGAACCTGTTTTTCCATTTGGGAAGCTCATAGACTTCGGGATTGGCCACCGCGGGCCATTTCTCTCCGTTCAGGACCGCAAGGCAGCCCGTCACGCACATTTTCGTCATATTCCAGATGGCTTCCCGGGTCATTGCCGCAATGTGAGGCGTACAGACAAGATTTTTCGCCTTCAATATCGGCGCGTCCACAGGGACCGGCTCCACGGCGAACACGTCAATGGCGGCCCCCGCGATGGTCCCGCTGTTGAGGGCCTCCGTCAGAGCCTCTTCGTTGATGATTTTTCCCCGGGCAGTATTTAAAATCAAGGCGCTTTTTTTCATGAGCCCCAGTTCCCGCTTCCCGATCAGGTTGATGGTCTCGGGCATCCGCGGTACATGGACCGTAACGACGTCGGCGTTTTTCAGCACGTCGTCGTAGCCGTCGCAGAAGACGATCCCCGCTTTCTCCGTATCTTCCCGGGACAGGAAAGGATCGTAGCCGATGACTTTCATCCCGAAGGCCTTGGCCAGCTTCGCCACAGTCTTTCCGATGTTGCCGAGACCGATGATCCCCATGGTCTTCCCGGCCAACTCAAAGGACAGATCGGGATTGCGTTCCCGCCAGCCCGTTCCTTCCAGGGTTTCAAAGTGACCGCTGACGATTTTCCGGTTCAAGGCCAAAAGCAGGCCCATGGTGTGCTCCGCCACGGAACGGGCGTTGGCGCCAAAGCTGGCCAGTACGAGAATCCCCTTTTTCGTGGCCGCGTCCACGTCGATGTGATCGAAGCCGACGCTCATGGTCGCCACAAAATCCAGATTCGGAAGCTTTTCAATGGCCGCGGCGTTCACGAAGCCGTTTCGGATCACAAGTCCGGCGCAGTCCTGGATCCGGTCCGCAAAGTTGTTGGGATCCCTCTCGTTGGCTACAAAGACCTCCGCTTTCCCCCGCAGCAATTCCATGCCTTCATCCCGGAGCGGAAAGGTCAACGCAATTTTTTTCAT
>JAISST010000058.1 GCA_031272945.1 Fusobacteriaceae bacterium | reverse complement strand
GGATGCAGGCTTCTCTACCGGAACCGGGCCCTTTGACTTTTACTTCCACTTTCCGCATGCCGTTGTCTTTGGCGATATTGGCAGCCTGTTCCGCCGCGATCTGAGCCGCGAAGGGCGTGCCTTTCTTTGTGCCCTTGAATCCGGACGTTCCGCCGGACCTCCAGCTTACGACTCTTCCTTCGGGATCTGTGATGGCGATGATCGTATTATTGAATGTGGAGTGTATATGAACGACGCCGACAGGGATGTTCTTTGTCTTCTTTTTAACTTTTGCTACTGGTTTTTTAGCCAACTTGTGCTACCTCCTTTGTCAAATAAAAATACCTTTACTTCTTGATGGGCTTTTTGGGACCCTTGGCCGTACGCGCGTTCCGCTTCGTGTGCTGTCCTCTGACGGGAAGCCCCACCTTGTGCCGCAGACCTCTGTAGCATTTGATGTCCATCAAGCGTTTGATGGAAAGTCTGACCTCTTTTTTCAGGTCTCCTTCCACCCGGACATTTTTGATCGCGTCTCTGATTTTATTCACTTCTTCTTCTGTCAGATCCTTGACTCTGGTATCAAAGTTGACGCCGGCTTCTGTCAGTACTTTCTGGGAAGTGGGTTTTCCGATCCCGTAAATATAGGTCAACGCAATTTCGACTCTTTTGTTTCTGGGGATATCGACCCCTGCTATTCTTGCCAAACTGGTTCCTCCTTAAATTCGCTCAATTAACGTAAATCCGGGGAAATACGATTTATTTTGCCTGTAATAAAAACAGGCAAGAATACTTTCCTCGATATGGTCCTTATTTTCGGTCTTTCGCATGTTTCTTTTTCCTCTGTTCCTTCATAAGGATCCGGCTCTACAGCGCTCCATATCTTTACAATAGAATTGTCCGCTTTTTTTTGTTGCATTTGAAATTGTTTTCGTACATAAAATACGCCCCCTCATCAACCTTGTACCTGTTTGTGTTTGGGGTTTTCGCAAATGACTCTGATTTTTCCGTGCCGTTTGATGATTTTGCATTTGTCGCACAGCGGTTTGATGGATACTCTTACTTTCATTCCCCTTTACCTCCTTTTTTTCAAAATTTAAAACCAGCGAAAGCGCTAGTTTTTCTTTCTGTAAACGATCCTTCCCCTTGACAGGTCATAGGGGGAAATCTGTACCGTTACGGTATCTCCCGGCAGGATTTTGATGTAGTTCATGCGCATCTTACCGGAAATGTGCCCCAAGATCGTGTGTCCGTTTTCCAGCTCAATTTTGAACATGGCATTGGGAAGGGCTTCTATGATTCTCCCTTCCAATTCGATTACATCTTTTTTTGACATACATCCTCCGATCGAATAGAAATTCATATTATTATACCATTTTATTCGAAATAAGTCCAGTCTTTCATGCAAATTTATTTTTTATTTTATTTTTCAAAAATAAAAAAAGCCTTTTTACGGGGTTTTGCCGCAAAAAATTATTCCGCTTCGCTCAAGATCAGAGCTTTTCCATCCACAATGGCTATGGTATGCTCAAAGTGCGCGGATTTTTTGCCGTCTTTTGTGGAGACGGTCCAACCGTCCGCCAAAAGCACCACTTTGTAGGAGCCGACGTTGACCATGGGTTCGATGGCGAGCACCATGCCGTTTTCGATTTTGATTCCCCGGGCGGCCCTGCCGTAATTGGGAATGATGGGGTCCTCATGAATATCGTGACCCACGCCGTGGCCAGCGTAGTCCCTTACGACGGAAAAGCCCTGCCTTTCCACACAACGTTGCACCGTATGGCTGATATCGCCGATCCTTGCGCCGACAACGGCCGCTTGTATCCCCGACTCCAGCGCTTCCCGGGTGACCGCTAAAAGGCGTGCGTCTTCCGGCGTCGCTTCCCCCACGGGGAACGTATAGGCGGCGTCGCCATAATAACCGTCCAGTTCCGTACAGATATCAATACTCACAAGATCTCCTGCGTGCAGTTTTCTTCCGCCGGGAATCCCGTGGATGACCTCGTCGTTGACGGAAATACAGCAAGCCGCGGGAAAGGGCGCCAGAGGACCCGGTACGCCGATACAGGCGGGTCTTGCTCCTTGAGCGCGGATGAAGTCATCGGCGATGGCGTTGATTTCCCCGGTTGTGACGCCCGCTTTCACATGGGGCGGTAAAATTTCCCTGTAGAGTTTCGCGATAATCTGATTCGCTTTTTTAATTTTTTTGATTTCTTCCAATGTTTTGATCAAAGCCATTCTTTTTGTTGCTCCCTTATGATTTTTCTTTGTTTTTTTGTTCCAGGATTTCAAAGATCTTCCGGGTGACTTCAGTCATTCCTTGCGTTCCGTCCAACTCTTCCATGAGCTTTTCTTTTTTGTAGTAATCAAAGAGGGGCGCCGTCTGGCTGTGGTATTCCACAAGCCTTTTCGTAACGGTTTCCTCGTTGTCGTCTTTCCGGGTAAAAAGTTCCCCTCCGCACAGATCGCAAATTCCTTCTTTCTTGGAAGGCGCATATTCCGTATGGAAAGAAGCGCCGCAGGATGTGCATACCCGCCGTCCTGTGACCCTGTCTACGATGGTGGAATCGGGCACATTGAGCGAAATGACCACGTCGATTTTTTTCCCCATTTCTCCCAGCAGCTGATCGAGCGCCCGGGCCTGGGGTTCCGTTCTCGGAAATCCGTCCAGTATAAAGCCTTTTCGGCAGTCCTCCTCCGAGAGACGATCCCGGATAATGCCGATGATGATCCCGTCGGGCACGAGCTTCCCCTCCCGCATATAGTGTTTCGCTTCGAGGCCCATGGGCGTCCCGTCTGCCACCGCTTTGCGCAGGATATCCCCGGTGGAGACCTGGGGAATTCCGTATTTTTCTTCGATAAATTTTGCCTGGGTGCCCTTTCCGGCGCCCGGCGCGCCAAACAACATGATATTCATAGGTTTTCCTCCCTCATACTCAGTTTCCTATTTCCGGATTTGTCCGTTCCCGTATATCACGTACTTTGTGCTTGTAAGTTCTTTGAGACCCATGGGTCCTCTGGCGTGTAATTTTTGCGTCGATATGCCGATTTCCGCCCCGAAGCCGAATTCTCCTCCGTCGGTAAAGCGCGTGGACGCGTTGACATATACGGCCGCGGCGTCAATTTCATTGAGGAAGCGCTGAGCGTTCGTATAATTTTCCGTAACAATGGCCTCCGAGTGCTTCGTATTGTATTTGTTGATGTGGGCGACGGCCTCGTCCAGGTCCCGTACCACTTTGAAGGCGATAATGTAATCCTCATATTCGAGATACCAGTCCTCTTGGGTGGCGGGGATCACATCGGGCAAGATTTCCGCCGTCTTCCGGTCGCCCCGGATTTCCACGTTTTTTTCCCGGAGGGCCTTTGCCACGAGGGGAATGAAGTCTTTGGCGATTTTCTCATGGACCAGCAATTTTTCCATGGCGTTGCAGACCCCTGGCCGCTGGGTCTTGGCGTTCACGACAATGTCCAGGGCTTTTTGAAAATCTCCGGTCTCGTCAACGAACACATGGCAATTGCCGAGACCTGTCTCTATACAGGGCACAGAGCTGTTTTCCACAACGCTGCGGATCAGTTTGGCCCCTCCCCGGGGAATCAGGACGTCCACATATTCCCGCAGCCGCATGAGCGCCTTCGCCGTTTCATGGGAGGCGTCGCTGAGGATTTGTACGGCGTCGGGTGAGACGCCGCTTTCGCCGAGGGCCTGTCTCAGAATTTCCACGATTTTGAGGTTCGTATCAATGGCCTCTTTTCCGCCCCGGAGAATCGTCGCGTTTCCGGATTTGAGACAGAGACCGAAAGCGTCCGCGGTCACGTTGGGTCTCGATTCATAGATAATGGCCACAACGCCCAAAGGGACCCGCTTTTGCCCGAGGATCAGACCGTTGGGCAGGGTTTTGGTGAAGACATATTCTCCGACGGGGTCATTGAGGGCCGCCACATCGCGGAGTCCTTTGGCCATATCGGCAATCCTCTTTTCCGTCAGCGTGAGCCTCTCTATGAAAGCGCTCTTGACAGCGTTTGCTTCGGCCTTTTCCACATCGCGCCCATTGACTTCAAGGAGTTCCCGGGTATGCGACAACAAGTGATCGGCCGCCTTCCGGAGCGCCTGATTTTTCATTTCCGTCGGAAGCTGCGCCAATTCCGCCGCCGCTTTTTTCGCCGCCGGTCCCATTTGTTCCAATATCATGAGATCTCCCTCCGCTCAATTTTTTACATCAAAAATAGTGCCGATGTCCTTTCCGTTCAGGATATCCAGGATCCCCGCGGGGTCGGAACCGTCAATAATAGCCATCATGACGCCGTTTTCATAGCAGATTTCCGCCGCGGCGATTTTCGTTTCCATGCCGCCCACGCTGAAGGCGCTGCCCTGTCCGCCCGAAACATCCGCCGTCTCTTTCGTGATCTTCTCCACATAGGGAATACGCCGGGCCTCCGGGTTTTTCTTGGGATTGCTGTCGTACAAGGCGTCAATATCGGTCAAGAGGATCAAAAGATCCGCGCGCAGCAACGTCGCCACCGCCGCCGACAGGATGTCGTTATCGGAAAAACCCAGCTCGTCCGTCGAGATCGTGTCGTTGTTGTTGACAATGGGAAGCGCCCCGAAGGCGAGCAGGGTTTGAAAGGTATTCGTCGTGTTGCTTTTCCGTTCGCCGCCCTTGAAATCGTCCTTTGTCAGCAGAATCTGGGCGGTCATCTGATTGTATTGATTGAAAAAATTCTGGTAAATCTGCATCAGCGACGCCTGTCCGATGGCGGCGGCCGCTTGCTTTTCCTCCGTCGCCACGGGACGTTTTTTAAAATGAAGTTTTGTCGCGCCGACTCCGATGGCGCCCGAGGTGACGAGGATCACTTCCTTCCCCTCGTTGATGAGTTCCGTCAGGACCCAGCTGAGTCTGTTGATGAGCTCGAGATTTATTTTGCCGTTGGCGTGGGTCAGCGTGGAGGTTCCCACTTTGACCACAATTTTTTTTGCCTCTTTGATTTTTTCGATTGTTTTTTCCGGCGTATCCATTTTGTACCTTCCTTCTCTGTATAATATAATGCGATCATCATATTATACAGCAAAATTTCCGGAAAGTCTACGATTTTCTTCACGGATACGTCGGCGCGTTCGCCCGTCAAGGCCTTTTTTCCCTTCCGCCCGGCAGGAGAGAAAGGATCTCCTCTTTGAGTTTCGCGTGGGTCAGCGCTTTGATATCGATTTTGTGCCGGTCAAACAGAAACTGGATCACAAAACCGATGGAAAGGGCGTAGACAATGGTGCCGATCCCTGCTTTTCCGCCTAAAAGGATCCCGATCAAAAGCACGATCACCTCGATGCCGTTTTTTACGATGGCGACGGAAATCCCGGTCTTCCGGTTCAAGACCTGCATAAGTCCGTCCCGGGGACCCGCCCCTTTTCCTTGGGCCATGTAAAGATACGTTCCGTAGCCGAAGGCGAGGATGCCGCCCGCAAGAAGAAACGACTGCAGCGGCAGCGTGCCCGTGGGGGAGGGGATAAAACCGGAATTATTGATTAAATCCGTAAATGTTCCGATCAGACACATGTTGAGCAGCGTTCCGAGGCCGATGACCTGCCCCAGGGCGATATTCAGAAGGACGACCACCGCCCCCATGATAATGCTGACTTTTCCGTACTGGATTCCCAAATGCTTGGAAATCCCGATATGGAACACATCCCAGGGGGCGCCGCCCAGGTTTGAATTTACGACCATCACGATCCCCACGCCGCACAGGAACAATCCCACAAGCAATTTCCCGTATTTTTTAAGGTTCTCGCGTTCATAGAACGATCGCATGATTATTTGATCACACCGATCTCCTTATAGTATTTTTCGGCGCCGGGATGGAGAGGCAGATTGGCGATGTCGCTGACGGCTGCGTCCGCTTTGATTCCCGTAAGCCCCTTATTGCTTTCGGCCAGTTTTTCCACATTTTCCCAGAATACTTTTGTGAGGTCATAGATGGTTGCCTCATCGAGATCGGCCGAGGTAAACATGACCATTTTGATGGCTGTCGTCTGGATGTCTTTGTCCTGCCCGGCGTAGGTCCCGGCGGGGATCGTCAGCTTTGCGTACCAGGGATAATCCTTCTGCAATTTGGCGATCACATCGTCATCAATATTGAGAATTACCGCGCCCGCCGTGGAGGTAGCTTCCGTAACGGCCGCGTTTCCGAGGGCGGCCATAATCCACGCGCCGTCCAGCTGCTTGTTGCGCATCATGTCCACCGCTTCCGTGAAGCCGATGTTTTCCACTTTGATATCATCGGGATATTTCAGACCCGCCGCCGTAAAATGATTCTTCGATTCTCCTTCGGTGGAGCTTCCCACGGCGCCGGTGGCGAAATGAGCCCCCTTCATTTTGGCCAGCGTGTCGATTCCCGAGGCTTTGCTGACAATGACCTGGTTGGGATTGTAGTAAAGACCGCCGATTACGCGCAGTTTTTCATTTTTCCGGCCGTTGAAGGTCCCCGTTCCCGTAAAGGACTCGTAACAGTTGGAGCTGATGGCAATGCTGACCTGGGCTTCTCCCATGGAAAGGAGATTCAGGTTTTCCACGCCGCCGCCCGAGGCCTGGGAACTGGCCTTGACATAATCGATTTTCGTCGTCCAGAGATTCGTAATGGCGGCGCCTAAAGGATAAAGAGCGCCGGTGGTGGCCGCCGTGGGGAAATTGATCGTAACCGTCTTTTTTGCCCAGGCGCATACGCTTAAGATCACGAGGGTACAGAGAACTGCAATTTTTTTCATTGTGCTTCATCTCCTGTTTTATAATGTTTGTATAGTTGGATGCCGATAAGCAAAGCGATGATCAGGATGCCCGCGCCGTCCGAAAGTTTTTCGGGGCTGATCGTACAGAGCGCCGCCACAAAGAACCCTATGCGCTCCAGGCGGTTGAGTTTTGTGACGAGTCTCCCCTGCAGGGCCGCCGTAAGTCCGATGACGCCGATGGTAGCGGTCACGGCCGCCTGGGCCGTCGTCAGAAAACCCGTCGGGGTCGCTCCGATCAGGAGTACGGGATTTCCCAGGAAGAAAAAGGGCAGCAGAAAACCTGTAAGGCCCAGTTTCATGGCGATAAAAGAGGTCTTTGTCTGATCGGAGTCCGCAAGTCCCGCCGCCACATAGGAACTCATGGCAACCGGCGGCGTGATATTGGAAAGGCAGGCGTAAATCAAACAGAACATATGGGCCGCCATGGGGACGACGCCGATATCAATGAGCACGGGGATCGCGACGGCAACCACGATCACATAGGCGGCGACGCCGGGAACCCCCATGCCTAAGATCGTACTCATGATCATGACCATGAGCCCTCCCAGGTAGAGCTGGTCCTTCCCGACGACGGAAAGAATCACATAGCCCATGGAAAGACCGAGGGACGTCAGAGAGACAGTCCCTATGATAATGCCGATCACGACGCAGGACACGCCGACGCCCACGGCCCCTCTGGCTCCTTCCTCAAGGGCTTTTACAATGGTTTCCCGGGACATGCGGGTCTCTTTGCGGAGCGCCGCCGCGAGAACTGTGGCCACAATGGCGTAGACCGCCGCGTAAAGGGGCGTGTAGCCCAGAAACATCATGCCCATGAGCACCACCAGCGGCAGGACCAGGTGCCCCTGTTTTTTCAAGACGATAAGGGCGTCGGGAATGTTCTCCGGCGAGAGTCCCCGGAGCCCCAGCCGTTTCGCCTCAAAATGCACGGCAAACATCAGCGAAAGATAATAGAGAAAGGCGGGAATCGCCGCCGCCATCATGACTTTACTGTAGCTGACGCCCAGAAATTCCGCCATGACAAACCCCACGGCCCCCATGATGGGCGGGCAAAACTGCCCTCCCGTGGAAGCCACGGCTTCCACCGCCGCCGCGAATTCACTCCGGTATCCGGTTTTTTTCATCAGGGGAATCGTAATCGTCCCCGTCGTGACGACGTTTGCCACGGCGGAGCCGTTGATCATGCCGATAAGGGCGCTTGCGACAACGGCCACCTTGGCGGGTCCTCCCGGCGAGCGTCCGACGAGGGTCATGGAGACGTCGTTGATGAATTTGCTGAAGCCGCTGTATTTGAGAAACGCGCCAAAGAGTACGAACAAAAAAATGTAGCTGGCGGAAACGCCGATTCCTACGCCGAAGATTCCCTGACTGCCCCAGGCCAGGTGGCTCAGGACTCTGCGCAATGAAAATCCGTTGTGCCCGAGACTACCCGGAATGTATCTCCCGAAAAAATTGTAAAGGAAAAACAGAAGCCCCAGGATCGCAAGGCTGGTCGAAGCCCGCCTTGCCGCTTCAAATACCAGAAATATGGCGACGGCCGCCACCACATACTGAAATTTCGTAAAAAATCCCATGCTTTGGGCTACTTTCGAATAATTGAGGATCATGTAGCCAAAGGTCGCCAGGGTGAGCGCCACGAGGGCAATATCCTGCAAAGGCGGGAATTTCCGCCGTTTTTTTTCTTTTTTGACCGTCGGATAAATCAGGAACGTGAAGGCCAGAAGGAACATGCAATGCCCCATTCGGAGCGTCATGGCGTTTACGGCCCGGACATTGACCCAGACCTGCCAAAAGGCCCAGAGGACCAGAAGGCACGTCAGAAGCGGCGTGAAAGCTCCTTCGTACACGCGGGTCCTGGCGTCGGCGTCCTTTTCTTCCAGCAATTTTTGAGCGACTTCTTCGATGTGATTCTGTTCCAATTGTTCCCTCCCGCGGTATGGTCTTGAAAAAAGATAAGAAGATTATAGCATATTTCCTTCCGTTCGCCAATATAACAATTGGAATTATTTTTTGTTCGGTGTCGTATGGATTTTGTTTTTTTCGAAAATTCATACAGTTGCCATAAATTACTGGTAAAATGAAATATCAAATCGCTGTGACGGGAGGTCCCATGAAAAAAAGAATACTGATCGTGGAAGACGAGAAAGACCTGGAACGGGTTGTGGAAGATACGCTTTTGCGGGAAGGCTTTGACGTCGTGAAGGCCTTTGACGGGGAAAAGGGGCTCGACGCTTTTTATCTTTACAACCCCGATCTGATCCTCCTCGATATCAATCTGCCCCAAAAAAACGGCTGGGAAGTCTGCAAGGAAATCCGGGGGGAATCCAATGTCCCCATTATCATGATGACGGCCCGGGATTCGGAAATCGACGAGCTGAAAGGACTCTCCATCGGCGCCGACGACTACATCACAAAGCCCTTCAGTCTGAAAATTCTCGCCGTCAAAGTAAAAAAAGCCCTCAAAATTGACCACAACAGCTCTTATCAATTCCGGGGCCTGTCCTTTGATTTCAAAAGCGGAGAACTCGTGGTAGACGGGGAAAAAATGGAGCTGACCCGCAGGGAAATCCAGTTTTTGGAATATATGATCAAGAACAAAGGCATGATTTTCCCCCGGGAGACGCTGTTGAACGAGATTTGGGGCTATGACTTCGAAGGCAACGACAGGGTCGTAGATACGCTTGTGAAGCGGGTCCGGAAAAAGATGGGCAATTACAACGAGATGCTGCGTACCATTAGAGGAATGGGATATTTGTTCGATGAAAGTAAAACTCAGTCTTTTTAGAAAAATATTTATTTTTTCCATATTTATCGTCGTGTTCACGATTTCCGTCAGTTACATCATGAACGTTTTTTTTCTGGACAAATTTCTGATCAACCGGAAGAAAAACGCCATCCTGATGATCAAGGAAGTCGCGAAGCAAAAACTCTACGATCCGGTGGAATTCGCGACCTATGTGGAGAACATCCGGGACAACGAGGGAATTGATATATCCCTGATGGATGAAGTCCGCCTCAATCTGGCGAGAAATCTGCAAAACATGCCTTCTCCGGTCAACCAGGGCATGCTGAACCGCTACGGAAACCGCAACCGGCCGCAGCGTATGCCCCAGCAAAACTGGGAGACGGGCCGCTTTCACATGATGCAGCTGCCGAATACCAATATTACGCTGCTTTTCTACAATGAAAGCATCCCCGACGTGGGGCTCATGTCTTTGCGTACGTCCCTCTCGGTGATCCGGGCCCACAAGACCGAGATCAATCTTTTCAATATCATCATCACGGGAATCGGTATTCTGGTCAGCATGGGCATTGCCCGGATCTTCTCGAAAAAAATCACGAAAAATATCGAAAAGTTGAATTCCGTGGCCCGCAAGATTTCCGTGCTGGATTTTACCGAAAAATCCCGGATTTCTTCCGATGACGAGATCGGGGAACTCTCCCGGAGCATCGACATCATGTCGGACAATCTCGCCCTTTCCATAGAAAACTTGCGGACATTTGCCTCCGACGCCTCCCACGAGCTAAAAACGCCCATTACGGTCATCAATACCCACGCCCAGGGGTTGATCGGCGGCCTGGCCAAAACCGAAGCCGAGCGCATGAAATATTACAGGGCCATTGCCAAGAAAAGCAAGGAAATGAACGACATCATCGGAAATCTGCTCACGATCTCCCGTCTGTCATCGCCGGGAATCCAGTTGCGGACGGAACGGGCGGACCTGCTGGAATTGCTCAAGGAGAGCTGTGAAAAATACGAGAACCTGGAGCTTGAAAAAGACCTCGTCTGGGATGTTCGATTGACGGAAAATACGGAAATTTCCTGCGACGCGCGGCTCTTCCGGATCGCCCTGGATAATGTCGTGCAGAATGCGCTCAAGTACGCCGTGGAAGAGAGCGCCATCCGGGTGTACCGGGACGGAGAGACCTTTGTCTTTGAAAACGAGACCCAAGGGACATTTCCCGAAAAGCTTGACAAGCTCTGGGAACCCTTTGCCCGGGGGGAAAACGCCGGGGAAAAGCACGAAGACGGCAACGGGCTCGGGCTTTCCATTGTGCGCAAAATCTTTGAATTGAGTGGCTTTTCCTGCGACATAGCGGTCCGGGACAATCTGTTTATGTTTTCTTTCGGGAAGAAATAAAAAAATCGAAATTGCCTCCGGATATTATTTCTGACATATTGAGGACAAAAATAAAAGCTATCATATGTACAAAGGAACTCACAAGTACCTTGAACCCTCCTATAAAATATGAAATAAGAAAAATCAGACCGCTCGCTGGGTCTGATTTTATCTTTATGATTCTATCGCTTTCACAGATTTTCGCCTATTTTTTTTCAGATCTCCCCGATGATCTCCTTCACCCAGCGGCAGAAATCTCCTTCGGCTTTCCGGGCTTCCTCCAGGACTTTTTCATGGGCGTGGGGTCCTGAGGCCAAGCCCGTGGCCATATTCGTAATGCAGGATATCCCCAGAATTTCCATTTTCAGATAATTTCCCGCGATAATCTCGGGCACGGTGGACATCCCTACGGCATCGGCCCCCAATATACGCATCATCCGGATCTCGGCCGCCGTCTCGTAGGACGGGCCCGTTGTACCGAGATAAACCCCTTCCGTGTAGGGGACGCCCAGTTCTTGCGCTTTTTTTCGGGCAAGGTCCGTGAGACGTCGGGAAAAAGGACGGGACATATCGGGAAACTGCGGCCCCTCGTCGTCCATGCGAGGTCCGATCAGGGGGTTCGTTCCGAAAAAATTAATGAAATCCTTGAGGATCATCAGGGTCCCCGGATGGAAACGCTCGTTGATCCCCCCGGCGGCGTTGCTCACGATCAGGTTTTCCACCCCTGATTCCCGGAGCACATAGAGGGGATAGGTCACCTCCGCCATGCTGTAGCCCTGGTAATAATGAAATCTGCCGTTCATGACGAGGACCTCTTTTCCGGAAAGAAAACCTCCGATAAGCGTTCCCTCATGACCCGAGACGGTCTCTTGGGGGAAATGGGGGATATCCCTGTAAGGAAGTTCTTTTTTTTCCGCGATGTCCTTTGCCAGGGCGCCGAGGCCCGACCCCAGGATTACAGCCGTCTTTGCGTCGGCGCCGAGACGGAATTTGACAAAGGCTGCCGATTCTTTTACATGGGCGTTCATGGCGTCTCCTATATAATATGGGCGAAATTTCGGATATCGGATACGCTCACATGTTTTTCCACTTTTTCTCCTTCGATGACCACAAGGGTCGGCGCCTGGCGGATGCCGTATTTCATGGCCAGTTCGGGCCGTTCTTCCGCGTCGACCACCGTGTAGTCAATATGGGCGCTGTTCAAAATATCCTTGGTGACGCTGCAATTGGGGCAGGTCTTTGTGGTAAAAAGCAGCGTTTCATGCCGTGTCTCGGAAAATTCCGGGTTCTTTTGCCGGGGGCTCTCCTGTTTCAGGGTCGCGGAATTCACGGCGTAGAGCTTTCTCTCCTTGTATTCCTGCACTTTTCCTTCGTTCCAGTTCTGTACCGGCCGGTAATAACCGGTAATCCGGCTGTAGACTTCCGTCTTCCGGCCGCAGTGGGGGCAGGAAAACTGCTCCCCGGTCAGATAGCCGTGGTCCCTGCAGACGGAGTACGTCGGCGAGAGCGTATAGTAGGGCAGCTTATAGTTCTCGGCGATTTTCCGCACAAGACCCGCCGCCGCTTTCCAGCCCGGCAGCTTTTCCCCGAGGAAGGCGTGGAATACGGTGCCCGAGGTATAGAGGGTCTGCAGTTCGTCCTGGATGTCGAGGGCCTCGAAAATGTCGCTGGTATAACCCACGGGCAGGTGGGAGCTGTTTGTGTAATAGGGGGTCCCGTCCATGGAGGCCGTGATGATGTCGGGATATTTTTCCACGTCGTGCTTGGCCAGCCTGTAAGCGGTGGATTCGGCGGGCGTGGCTTCGAGATTGTACAGATCGCCGTATTTCTCCTGGTAGTCGGCCAGACGGTCCCGCATGTGGTTCAGGACTTCCTTGGCGAAATCCTGCGCCTCAGGGCGCGTCAGGTCTTTTCTCAACCAGGAGGCGTTGAGAGCCGCCTCGTTCATGCCCACGAGTCCGATCGTGGAAAAATGGTTGTCGAATGTTCCCAGATAGCGCTTTGTATAGGGATAAAGCCCTTCGTTCAGCAGTTTTTTGATGATGTCCCGCTTGATCTTGAGGGAGCGGGCCGAAACATCCATCATTTTATCGAGCCTTCGGTAAAATTCGGCGGGCGTTTTGGAAAGATAGGCGATCCGGGGCAGGTTGATCGTCACAACCCCGATGGATCCCGTGCTTTCCCCGCTTCCGAAGAAACCGCCGGATTTTTTCCGGAGCTCCCGGAGGTCGAGCCGCAAGCGGCAGCACATGCTGCGGACATCGCCCGCGTCCATATCGCTGTTGATGTAGTTTGAAAAATAGGGCGTCCCGTATTTGGAGGTCATTTCAAAAAGAAGCTTGTTGTTTTCGGTTTCCGACCAGTCGAAATCCCGCGTAATGGAGTATGTCGGGATGGGATACTGGAATCCTCGGCCGTTGGCATCCCCTTCGATCATGATCTCAATGAAGGCCTTATTGATCATGTCCATTTCCTGCTTGCAATCCTTGTAGCAAAAATTCATTTCTTTGCCGCCCACGATGGCCGGAAGCTCCGCCAGATCCTTGGGAACGGTCCAGTCCAGCGTGATATTGGAGAAGGGGGCCTGGGTTCCCCAGCGGCTGGGCGTATTGACGCCAAAAATAAAGGACTCCAACGCTTTCTTGACCTCCCGGTACGAGAGGCCGTCCGCTTTCACAAAAGGCGCGAGGTAGGTATCGAAGGAGGAAAAGGCCTGGGCCCCCGCCCATTCGTTTTGCATGATCCCCAAAAAATTCACCATTTGATTGCAGAGCGTCGCCAGATGGCTCGCGGGAGAGGAGGTAATCTTCCCGTCGACGCCGCCGAGTCCTTCCTGGATCAGTTGTTTGAGGGACCAGCCGGCGCAGTAGCCCGTCAGCATCGAGAGGTCATGGATATGGAGGTCGGCGTTCCGGTGGGCTTGACTGATCTCTTCGTCGTAGATCTCCGACAGCCAGTAGTTTGCGGTGATGGCCCCGGAATTGGAGAGGATGAGTCCTCCGACGGAATAGGTCACCGTGGAATTTTCCTTGACGCGCCAGTCCGCCACTTTTACATAGTTGTCCACGGTTTCTTTGTAGTCGAGGATCGTGGATTTCATGTTCCTGATTTTTTCCCGCTGCTTCCGATAGAGGATATACGCTTTCGCCACGTCGTCATATCCGCTCTGGATCAATACGGACTCCACGCTGTCCTGGATTTCCTCCACCGTGATGGCGCCGTCTTTGATCTTGGGCGCGTAATCCGCCGTCACCCGGAGCGCCAGTAATTCCAGAATATCCCTGTTGTAGTTCTTATCCCTGGAATTGAAGGCTTTCTCGATGGCGGTGGTGATTTTGCCCAGATTGAACTCGACCACTTTTCCGTCTCTCTTGATCACGTTATACATAATAAAATCTCCTTATAAAATATGTTTGAATTTTATTCTTAATTTATTCTATCATCTTAAAGTATCAAAGTCAACAGAAAATCACTATATGTTGATTTTTATATAAAAAAAACACAATATATAGTGATATTGTGTTCAGATTCCGCGAAGTTCCGCGACTTTGAAAAACGGGCGTATGGATTGGAGAAATCGCGTCAGTTCTTCTTTCGTATAGCTGTGCAGCCCGGCCCGGACATTTCCCCCCTGATCCGTGAACTGCTGCAGGTAGTAACGGGGCGCGCCGCCGATGGAAGCGGCCATTGACAGAAAGTCTTCCGCCGTATGGAATTCCCGTACGACCGTTGTCCGGAATTCGAAAGGAATCCGGCCTTTCATGAGGATTTGGATGGATTTTTTGACCGGCGTCCAGTCCCAGTGGGCAAGACCGACGGTCTCTCCGTACTTTTCGGGCGCGTTTTTTATGTCCATTGCCACATAGTCCGCCAGGTTTTTCCGGAGGATTTCCTCCAGGATTTCGGGGAAGCTGCCGTTGGTATCGAGCTTGACCCGGTAGCCGAGTCCTTTGATTTTCGCGAGAAAATCTCCGATATCCTTTTGGAGGAGCGGTTCCCCGCCGCTGACGCAGACCCCGTCCAGCAGTTTTTTTCTCTTTTCAAGAAAAGCGAAAAAACTTTCTTCGGAAATCGTTTCCGTCCCGGGGGCGGGGGCAAGGAGCGCGGCGTTATGACAAAAAGGGCAGCGAAAATTGCAGCCTCCCGTAAAAACCGTACAGGCCGTCCGTTCCGGATAATCCAGCAACGTCAGTTTTTGCAGTCCGCAGATCCGCATGGCAGTCTTTTACGCCTCCCTCAGATAGAATTTCCGGATGACCCGGGCGACGCCTCCGTTGTCATTGGAAGCCGTGATGTAATCGGCCTGGGCCCGGGCCTCTTCGTTGGCGTTGGCGACGGCGACGCCCAAGCCCGCGTAACGGATCATATCGAGATCGTTCCAGGAATCGCCGCAGGCGATGATCTCTCCGGGGGCAATCCCTTCTTCCGCGGCCAGCCAGGCCACGGCGGCCCCTTTGCTGACGCCCTTGGCGACAAATTCCAAAAAATAAGGTCTGGATCTCGTAATTGTAAAGCGGTCTCCATGGCGCTCTTTAAGTACGCTTTCCACCGCGTTCAGGTCTTCCGGCTCCGCCAGGAGCATGCACTTGGGCGCGCCGCAGTCCATGTGGGCCTTGAAATCGGAAGGGACCAGAAGCGGCATCTTTGTCAGCTCCAGATCAATGCGGACATATTTTCCGGGGTGGTCCGAGACGATTTTTTCATCTTTGTAGGTCAGGATATCCGTACGGTATTGTTTGGCGTAATCCCACAGCAGGTGGAGATCCTCCCGGGCCAACTCTTTCCTGCGGATCACTTCTCCGGTTTTGGCCGAGAGAATATGGGCCCCGTTGTAGGATAAAAGAAAGCTGTCGAAATCCCGCAGGCAGAGTTTTTCGGCGACGGGTCGCATTCCGTAGGTAGGGCGTCCCGAGGCCAGTACGAATTTGAGTCCCTTTTCCTCGGCGGCGAGAATCACTTCCCTGTCTTCCTCCGAAAGCTCGGAGCGGTTGTTTAAAAGCGTGTCATCCATATCGGTGACCAGCATGCGATAAGACATGAGTATTTTCCTTTCCGATTGATTTTTCGTTTCTTTATCTGGTAGAATGATTATAACATGAATCCATAAAAAGCTGTCGCCGAAAGGCAACAGCTTTTTATGGGGAAAATTTCTCAATTCTACTTGTTTTTCTTCACGTTCCGCATGAAATACATACTTCTCGGATTCATCTCAAATCCTTCCACGTAATCCTGTACCGCTACGATGCTGTAGGGATTAACCATGGGGAGAACGGCCGCCTCACGGCATACGATTTCCTGCGCTTCTTCATACATGGGAATCCGGACGGCGGGGTCGGTGACCTCCTGTCCTTTGTCCAGAAGTTCGTCCACTCTGGGATTTCCATAGAAGGAACGGTTGCCCGCGTGTCCTTTGTTTTTGCTGTTGAAGAGGGCATCCATGGCTTCGTTGGGATCGGGGGAGGTGGACCATCCGAGAATGAAGAGATCATGTTCCCCTCTTCCTAATTTATCCAGATAAGCGCCCCATTCCAGTTTTTCGATCTCGACGTCAATGCCTACTTCGGCCAGTTGCGCCTGCATAATGACGGCGGAATCTTCCCGGGACTTGTTTTCGTTGATCCAGAGTTTCAGCTTCAGTCTGTCTTTGATGCCGGCTTCGGCCAGGAGAGCCTTGGATTTTTCCACATCCCGCACGGGGGCCTGGAGGCTCTTATTGAAGCCCATAACGCCTTGAGGAACAGCGGAATTGGCAGGAACGGCCGCTTTCAAAAACGCGGTGTCGACGATATCAGGCAGGTTGATGGCGTATACGACGGCCTGCCGTACGCGTACGTCGTTCAAAGGCGCCTTTTCACAGTTGAACCCGAGATAGGTCATGGAAAGGGCCGGAAGTTCATAGACTTTGATATAATCTCTCGCTTTTACCTGCGGCGCGTCCACGGGATCCACCACGAGCACTACGTCCACTTCTTTTGTTTCCAGGGCGATGGCTCTGTTTACGCTTTCGGGAATCACACGGTAAACGATCTTGTCCACGCCGGGGGCGCCTTTAAAGTAGTCTTTGTTGGCGGCAAGGACAATCCGGTCGCCCGACTGCCAGGATTCAAACTTGAAAGGCCCGGTGCCTACGGGTTCAAAAAACGCTTTCTTTTCATCGGCCGTGACATATTTCTTGTTGACGATGGACCCGCCCGCGTGAGCCAGGGCGTTGATCAGGGGACCATAGGGCTTTGCGGTCGTAATGCGGATCGTATAGGGATCCAGGATATCCACGCTTGTGATCGGTGAAAAATACGTGATGACCTGAGGCTGTTTCGCCGCTCTTTCGAGGGTAAACTTTACGTCCTCCGCCGTCAGCTCGTCGCCGTTATGGAATTTCACGCCTTTTTTGATCTTGACTTCCAGCGTCAGCGCGTCAATCTGCGTGTAGCTTTCCGCAAGACTCGGCTCCACCTTCATTTCCGGAGACCAGTCAAAGAGCCTGTCATAGATATTCAGGTTCAAATTGTGGGAATACACGTCGTTGGAACCGGTGGGGTCCAGGGACTTGGCGTCGGTCTGCTGCACTACGATGAGTTCCGTGGGACCGGACGCTTTTTTCGCCAGGGCAGGCGTCAGTATAACCATACTGAGTAAGGCCAGGCTTAGCAATTTCCAAAATCTTTTCATACATCCTCCCTAAATCATAAATTTTGTGGTAACTTATTTTAACCTATTCCGAAATAATTTGCAAGTGTTTTTCAACTTTATTCGAAGGCGTTCGAAAATCATGAAATATGAATTTTTTGCGGGTAGTCAACGATTTTTGTACATTTTTTCATAGTAGTTCTGGTACTCTCCGGAAACAACTTCCTCCACCCAATCCTGATGTTCCAGATACCAGCGGACCGTTTTTTCAATGCCTTCCTCAAAGGGAGTCTCGGGATACCAGCCCAGTTCCACGGCTATTTTTGTGGGGTCAATGGCATAGCGCGCGTCGTGGCCCAGGCGATCCCCCACATAGGAGATCAATCGGTCGTTGATATTTTGCCGGTCGGTCTTGAGGACGCGGCTGTAGGCTTCGTTCTCCTCCGTCAGCCGGGCGACGGCCGCGATGACTCCGCGCACGATGCGGATATTCTTTTCCTCATTGAATCCGCCCACGTTGTATATCTCGCCGGGTCTGCCCCTTACGATCACGAGATCAATGGCCTTGCAGTGGTCCTCCACGTAGAGCCAGTCCCGCACGTTGTCGCCTTTGCCATAGACCGGCAGCTTTTCTCCCGCGAGGATGTTCCGGATCATCAGCGGGATCA
The DNA here is from genome assembly GCA_031272945.1 of Fusobacteriaceae bacterium. Classification (GTDB taxonomy): domain Bacteria; phylum Fusobacteriota; class Fusobacteriia; order Fusobacteriales; family Fusobacteriaceae; genus JAISST01. The sequence goes on along the minus strand of JAISST010000058.1, from coordinate 11,167 downwards.
ATTTTTCGGGAAAATGCCAGGGCCCGTAGTTGTTGGAACAGCGGGTGATGTTCCAGGGCAGGTGATATGTCTCCCCATAGGCCATGACAATCATGTCCGCCGAGGCCTTGGCGGCCGAATAGGGGGAGCGGGGATCCAGCGGCGTATCTTCCGTAAACATGGCTTTGCCGTAAGTTTTGAGGTTTGTTCTTCCCCGGGTGATCCGCGCCACATGTTCCGACAGCTCCAATTCCCTAGGCTCTTCGTAATCCCGGGCGAGGCTTCCGTAGACTTCGTCCGTGGAAACCTGATGAAACTTCCGCCCGGCTTTGTAGGTAGGGTACCCGGCGGAATCTTTTCCCGCTGTCCAGTGTTTTTTGGCCGCATCCAGTAAATTTTGCGTCCCGAGGATATTGGTCTCGAGAAAAAGCTTCGGATTTTCGATGGAACGATCCACATGGGATTCCGCCGCAAAGTTGACGACATAGTCGATGTCGTTTTCCCGGAAGATTTCTTCCGCCAGCCCGACGTCGCAGATATCCCCTTTGACAAAGCTTACCCGGGGATCCTTCAGTTCTTCCGCGATGGTCCCCAAGTTTCCGGCGTAAGTCAGTTTGTCGAGAATGATCAGACGGATATCCGCTCGGCGCGGCAACAGGTATTTTACGAAATTGGCGCCGATAAAGCCGGCGGCTCCTGTAACGAGATAAGTTTTCATGATTCCTCCGTAGTCAGCGTGATGAGATGATTCTCCGCTAATAATTTATAGTACATCTTTTGCCCCTTGTCAAGGCAAAGAAAAAAATTACGTGAAGAAAATTTTCAATAACGAAAAGCGTACAACCTGCCGACGGCAGATTGTACGCAGTATGACAGGCGTCTCAGACCCCAAGCTTTGTTTCATCAGTCAAACAAAGCCCTTTTGTCAAAGAGCTTCGCGTCAAATGTTTATACAAAACCGAATCTCTTTGATCCGTTAATGACAGCCGTCATGTCCCTGAGCGGCGTCTCCGCAATAGACGCGGCTCTTTAACAAATCAAAGGAATATCTTTTATTATTCTGCGCGCGCTTGGTCCGAAATTTTTTCGACCTTTTTGTTCCCCAATCTTTATCTCTTTGATTTGTTAGAGAGATTTTAATACAAAATCAGGATCTTGTCAAGTACTTTTTTTATTGCAGGAATCAAGAAATTTTTCAATAAGTCATTTTTGTGTCCGATATCGTCTGTTTTGTTCATATTGAGAAAAATACAATGAAAACCAAACAGTTTTTTGTCAAAATTTTCGGAAAAAAATTTTTTATTTTTTTGATTTCAGCGAAAACCGGAGGCGGAAATCGACTCCGGAGAGGTTATAACCGGAAATTATACGTGAATCATAAAAATAAACCATTGGACAAAAGAGGAAAAGTGTTGTAATTTAGTATTGAAAGTTTTATTATGGAATAAAACTAACATTATCTGGACACTTATATTGTTGAGGAGGTTATGATGGCAATCAAATACGTGGCTGAACCCTTTCGGATCAAAATGGTCGAACCGATCAAAATGCTCTCCCGGGAAGAGCGGGAAGAGAAAATCAAGAAAGTCCATTACAATTTGTTCTACCTGGAAGGAAAGGACGTGTACATTGACCTTTTGACAGATTCCGGGACCAACGCCATGAGTTCCAACCAGTGGTCGGCTCTCATGTTGGGGGATGAGGCCTATGCTGGCGCTTCCAGCTATTTCCGGCTTGTGGACGCCGCAAAAGACATTTTCGCCTATGACTATATCCAACCGGTGCATCAGGGCCGGGCCGCGGAAAAAGTCCTGTTCCCGGTTCTTCTGACCAAGGGAAAATTCGCGATCTCCAATATGTTTTTCGATACGACCCGGGCCCATGTGGAGCTGGCGGGTGGCCGCTGCATAGACTGCGTCGTACCCGAAGCGAAGATTCCTTCCAAGCGGGCCCCTTTCAAAGGAAATATGGATGTGGCCCTGCTGGAAAAGACCATTCTCGAAAAAGGCCCCGAAAATGTAGGGATCGTCGTTATGACCATCACAAACAATTCCGCCGGCGGGCAGCCCGTCTCCATGAAAAATATGCGGGAAGTCGCGGAAATCTGCAAAAAATACCATATTCTGCTCGATATTGACGCGGCCCGTTACGCGGAAAACGCTTACTTCATCAAAAGAGACGAAGCGGGTTATCAGAATAAAAGCATCAAAGAAATCGTCCGGGAATTTTTCGGCTATGCCGATACATTCACGATGTCCGCCAAAAAAGATACGATTGTGAATATGGGCGGTTTGATCGGCGTCCGGAAAGAGGACCCCGATCTCATTCTGAAAATCAAAGCCGCCTGCATTTCCTACGAGGGTTTTTACACCTACGGCGGGCTGAACGGAAGGGACCTGGAGACCTTGGCCGTCGGCCTTTATGAGGGTCTCAATGAGGACTTTCTGAAATACAGGATCGGTCAGGTGGAATACCTCGCCTCGCGTTTGGATGACGCCGGAATCGAGTATCAATCGCCCGCGGGAGGGCACGGCGTATTTGTGGACGCGGCCAAAATGTTCCCCCAGATTCCTTATTACGAGTTTCCGGGACAGACCCTGGGCGTGGAGCTCTACAGGGAAGCGGGGATCCGGACCAGTGAAATCGGCTCCTACATGCTGGGAAACGATCCGGATACGGGAAAGCAACTCCACGCGGATTTTGAATTCAGCAGACTGGCGATCCCCCGCCGGGTCTACACCCAAGCCCACATGGACGTCATCGCCGACGCCCTGATCGAGATCAAAAAGAGGGCCGCCTCCATCAAGCGCGGATACAAAATCACCTGGGAGCCGCCTATTCTGAGGCATTTCCAGGCTCATTTGGAACCGATCAAATAAAGAACATTGAACAGTATGGGCGCAATCATGGGAGGGATCGGTTGACATTGCCCCGGCAATCTGATAAAATACAGAGGAAAAGGCGGTGAGTTCCTATGATTCAAATCCAGCAACTGCTCTATTTTCAGAAAGTAGCGGAAACCAAAAGCATGAACAAGGCCTCGGCGCTTCTGTACGTGACCCAGCCGAACCTCAGTAAGCAAATGCAAAATCTAGAAAAGGACCTGAAAGTCATCCTCTTCGAGCGGACCAACAAGGGGATCGTCCTGACGGAAGCGGGAAAAAGGCTTTTGGATTATACGAAAGCGATTGTCCGGCAGGTGGAACTCGTCAATTCCATTTCGGTGGAAAACCCCGTGAAATATTTGTCGGTATCGGCCTATCCCGATCCTGCCAACAGGCATTTTCTGGAACGATACTACCGGAAAAACCGGGAGAGCAACGGCGAGATCCTGCTGGACGAGCAGAGAATTGATGCGATTCTCGCCAATGTGGAGTCGATGCACGCGGAAATCGGAATCATTCAATACAATCAGCAGCAGAAGAAACAACTGTTTTCCATGATCAGGAACAAGAATCTGGAATTTCATGAAACGGTGCATGATACATGGTATGCTTATATGGGAAACGCGCACCCTTTGTACGGGCGCGCGCAGGTAAATATCCGGGAACTGCTGCAATATCCGGTCCTTCGGGCAAAAGACGATTTTTTCTCTTCCTTGAACTATTTTCATGAAATTGACGGGATTTCCTTCCTGGAATTCAAAAAGCATATTTTCTCCAACAACGTGTTTACTCAGATCCATATGCTGCGTAACACCGACGCCTTTTCCTTCGGGACGAATTTTGTTCCGGATGATTACGGGAATTTCGGAATCAGGATCGTGCCCATAGAAAACTGCAATGTGGATGTGACGCTGGGGTGGATCAAGAGGAAAAATGAGACGCTTTCCCCGGAAGCGAGGGAATTTACGGAAATTATGGAGGAGTTTTTCAGGGAGCGCGAAACGAATACTTGAATTTTTTTGTCTCGCCTTATGCCGAAAAAGATGGAGCTGATCCAAAATGTTGTTCTTGCACGTTTTAACTTTAATATTGACATTTAACATTGCTTGTGTTATAATACAAATAATAAGGTTAAAAACGAGGTAAGCATATGAAGTATATCACGGAAACGCTTGGAATAAAGGTTGCTGACGACGATACCCCGTGGGCCAAAGAAAAGCAATTGCAATACTTCTTGACCGACACTTACGAGTTTCAGTCTGCGACGCTTGGCGATGTCAAGTGCCTGTTCGTCAAACCCAAAGGCGAAATGGCAGCTGTCTCAGCTATCAAAAAGCACTTGGAAAAGGTAGCGGAACAAGCAAAAATGCCTTTAGTATTACTCCCCTCCGGGCTCAACGCAAAACAGCGCAAGGCACTAATTGCCGCGCAAATTCCGTTCGTAATTGACGGCAATCAACTATATCTGCCGTTTCTCGGCGTTGCATTGCAAGAGCGGTATGTAAAGCCGCCGCAAAAAGTTGAAACACTGTCGCCAACCACACAATTGGTTTTGTTCCACTATCTGTATGCAGGCAAAAAAGAAATGTATGTAAACGGCCTCGCTGAATTGTTCGGCGTGTCCGCTATGCAGATATCGCGGGCAGTCAAACAGCTTGTGGCGCTTGAACTTATAAAAACCCGTAAAGACAGTGTTCAAGTGGTGATAATCGGAACAGAAAGCGATGAAGGAATTTTCGAAAAAGCGAAATTGCATTTGCTTAATCCTGTTCGCAAGCGGTTCTATATTGATAATGAAGTTTTGCCGTCGAACCTGCCGATTTCGGGAGAAGCCGCACTTTCGGAATACACAATGCTGGCGCCGCCGCAGGCGCCCGTTTATGCTTATGACGGCAAAGTAAACGACTTGCCGGGTACGAACACTTTTATTGACGGCTCTGAACAATCGCAGGTGGAAATCTGGCGATATTCGCCGACCATACTGTCGCGGAAATGTGGAGTCGCAGACCCACTATCGCTGTGGGCATCTATTACAAATGAAGAAGACGACCCGCGCATTGAAATGGCAAAAGAAGAGTTATTAGAAACAATATGGAGGGGTGAATAGTGGTACGAGGGCTTAACAGTTTTAAGGCGTGGTTTCAAGGGTATGAGCAGAACTATGCTATAATCGGCGGTACCGCCTGCGATTTGCTTATGAGTGAGGCGGGAAACGCTTTTCGGGCGACACGTGATATTGATATGGTGCTGATTGTCGAAGCGTTGAATGCTGATTTTGGCGCAAGATTTTGGAAGTACATAAAGGCAGGCGGTTACGAACATTGCCGATCAAGTACGGACACGCCGCAGTTCTATCGTTTTTCAAAGCCTGCTTCACCGGAATATCCGTATATGATAGAGCTGTTCTCACGTAATCCGGACGGAATAATTCTCCCTGATGACGCAGTACTTACTCCGCTACCACTTGAAGACAATATTTCGAGCCTGTCGGCGATTTTACTTGACGAAGGGTATTACGGTTTTCTCAAATCCGGCGTTCGAGTAGTGGACGGTTTGCCGATTTTAGATGCTGAACACATAATCCCGTTCAAGGCTAAAGCATGGATTGATCTCAGCAAACGCAAAGCGAGCGGCGGTCAGGTTGACAGCAAGAATATAAAGAAACACAAAAACGATGTCATTTCTTTGTCTGGTTTATTGGAATCCAATACTCATGTTGAACTACCTGAAAATGTTCGCGCCGACCTTGTGGCTTTTATTTTGGCGAATAGTGATCGTGCTGATAAATTAAGGCGTGTTGCAGAGGCTTATGGAATAAGTCAAGAAGTAAACTAATCTCCCCCAAACTCCAACACGATTTCTTGAGGAACGTCCTCGGTCCGATATTACCGCAGACTTTGTTGACTGCATCCTAAATCGCATCTTGATCAAAAGGACGCAAAATAATCCCACCCTCCCCCTCATACCTCAAATCTCCATAAAGACTCTCAATCTCCGCGGGAAAAATCTTTCCCGAAATGCGGATCAAAACATCCGGCAATCGAAAAAGCCGGATGTTTATATTTTGCGCAGCCGCGATTCCTTCTACGATTTCTTTGATGGAGACGTCTTTCTCATCCTTTGGAATGAATATCCCCCGCATTTCCCGATCAATCACTGCTCTTGTAACCGCAAGGAGTTTATCAATTTCTACCAGTGTTCTTTTATTTTCAGTAAAATTAAAAGGAAGCAGAGGGCACCATTTGACCAACTTCTCCAATCTGCGCATGTTTCCCGGGCAACCGGGCCCGTAGACCATAGGCGGTCTCAAGATTGCCACCCGGAAATCTTCGGTTTCGAGCTGCCGCAAAATTTCTTCGCCCAACCATTTGCTTTCTGCGTAAAGCGTCCGTGGATTCACAGGCGAATCCGGCCGGTAGACCGCCCTTTCCGTCAGGCTGCCATGAGATCCGTAAACCGCTGTGGTACTGTAGAAGACAAATTGTGGTACGCCGTTTTTCTTAGCGCATCTTGCGAGTCTTTCCGTCAATACCGTATTGACTTTTACGTACTGTTCCCGGGGCAGTTTTTTCCTCTGATGCACGAGAGCGGCCAGATGGAGAACCACATCCACGGCTTCGAAAGAGATCGCCTCGGGGGCGGTTTTTCGCAAATCTACAGGGCGGATATTATAAGAATCTTTGTATTTTTCAATAAAATTTCTGCCGATATAGCCGGTAGCGCCGGTCAGAAGTATGGTTTTCTTTTTGGTCATAAAAACACCCCCCTGCTCTTTTCCACGATCTCCTCTTTTCTCCGGAGTAATTCCCGATCTCTGACGACGTTTTCGTTTTTGATGAACCCCGCCATCTTGAGCACCGTTGCCAGCATAAGCCACAGGTCCCCCCGAAATGTTCTTGTCTTTACGTAGTACAAATTCAGATCAATTTTGTAGGGCATAATCTGCTCCCGATAGAATTTTTCGGGATCACTGACTTGATTCATCAGGTATTCCTCATCGGAAAAAACGATACTGGCGGGGGACGAAACCCCGCTTCTTACCTGAAATATCCCTTTGTCCCTTTCCGAATACCAGGGGAGCCTTCTGGGAAGTTCCGGCCGGGGGCCGATGACGCTCATGTCGCCCCGGAGGATATTTACAAGCTGGGGGAGTTCGTCGAGCTTCGTTTTCCTCAAAAACCTCCCAAGGGGGGTAATGACGTCGCTGGTACTCCGGATCTGGATTCCTTTGGCTTCGGTATCGAAATCCGCGCGCATACTGCGAAATTTGTAGATTGTAAAAACCCGCATATCTTTCGTGAGTCTTTTCTGACGATACAGAACAGGCCCCGGGGATGTCAGTTTTACAAGAATTCCCGTTGCAATCATCAACGGGAACAGCACAAAGAGCGCCGTCAGCGAGAAGACAATATCAAATATTCTTTTGATCCGCATATCAGTATTTCACTTCCCTGTAAGACCCGACCAACTCCTTCAATACGCGCCGGATCTCTTCCGCGTTCGCTTTTCGTGAAATTTCCAGTAGTTTTGCGAAATAATCCTCAATCTTGATTTCCGAATCTTCGATATTCGTAATAAAAATCTTACGGTTTTCCGTTTTGGCGGCGTTATTCACATCATAGAGCAATTCCTCGAAGAGTTTTTCGCCGGGGCGCATACCCACGATGTCAATCCCCGCATTGGAATTGGAGAGCTTGATCATGGCTTCGGCCAATTCATAAATCCGGACGGGCTTTCCCATGTCGAGTATGAAAACTTCGCCGCCTTTTCCGAGGGCGGCCGCTTCAATGACCAATAGCGCCGATTCGGGAATTGTCATAAAATAACGACGGACGTCCTTGTGGGTGACCGTGAGATTTTTTCCCTCCCGCAGGAGATTGTTAAAGAGAGGGATTACGGAGCCGTTGCTGCCCAGCACATTTCCGAAACGGACCGCCATGTATTTCGTATGGGCGGATGTTTTATTCATCTGCTGCATGATCAGTTCGCAAGCCCGTTTGGTAACGCCCATGACATTGGTGGGATTGACTGCCTTGTCGGAAGAAATGAGGACCATCCGGTCTACTCCGTGCTCTTTGGCGCATTCGGCGACGTTTTTTGTGCCGAAGATGTTGTTTTTGATCGCTTCGTCGGGATTATGCTCCATCAGGGGTACGTGCTTGTGCGCGGCCGCATGGAATACGATATGGGGTTTGTATTTTGAAAACAGGATTTCCAGTTTTTCCTTCTCACGAATACTGCATATTTCCGTTATGATCGAGAGATCCGGATATTTTCTTTGGATCTCCAGTTCCAGAAAATAACTGTCATTTTCATTGATATCGAGGTTTATTACCTGTTCGGGTCGATATCGCGCAATCTGACGGATCAGCTCCGATCCTATGCTGCCGGCGCCGCCGGTTACCAAAATCCGCTTGTTTTCAATCAAATTTTTAATGCTGTTATCATTGATGACAACCTCGTCTCTTCCCAACAGGTCTTCAATCCGCACCTGCCGCAACTGCGACGTCAGTTCCTTCGTATCGAGGATTTCCGTGATCGTAGGTACGGTCTTAATCTCAATATTTCCGGCGGATTTAATGATGTTTACAATACTCTGCATATCGGCGCTATTGATACTTGGGAGCGCCAACAGCACTTCCTCGATGTTTTCTTTCTTCAGGATCTGTTCCAGATCCGTCCGGTTTCCGAGGACTTTGATGTTGTACATATAGGAATCCTTCTTCGCGGGGTTGTCATCGACAAAACCCGCGATCCGGTAAGGAAATTTCGGATTTGTAAGAGATTCCTGGGCAAGAATCGCGCCTGTCTCGCCGGCGCCGTAGATCAGAGCCTGTCTTACCGGCAGAGTTTTCACGTTTCTGTTCCGGTAAAACCGTTGCAGGCGGAAAAGATAGCGGCAAAACAACTGGCCCGATGTCGCGATAATCAGGGCCGCAAGGATGATCAGGCGTTGATAGCTCACTTTGCGCACATACATGATGAAAAAGAACAGTATCGCCGATACGCAGTTCAGAACGATCAAGTTCAAGACGTCCATCACGTTTGTGTAACGCCAGCTTTTTTCATTCATCCGCGTGTAAAAATAACCGATCAGGAAGATGCCCAGATAGACGAAAAGGTATTCCTTCCGGAAGAATTTGTTCCAGTCCTTATCAAATTTGAAGGCGTAGGCCAGGATCATTCCGAGGGTGATGGATATGGAATCAATGGCCAGTTTGATGAGGCTTCGCTCGTTGATCAGACTGTCGTATTTTCCTGCCGTTCCGGATTTGATATTTTCCCGCACTTTGATGATCAGGCGTTCCAGCAGCAACTGAATGATGGAAAATATGATAAATACGCGAAATATGGAAAAAGCTTTGTAGAATAAAAAGAATATGCCGAATATGAGGCCGTTGATAAAGATCGTCTTGCAGGCGACCGGTTCGGCTGAAAATCGCAGGTTGCCGGATATGGCGTAGAAAAATATGAGGATGCCGAAAAGGCCGTATACGGCGGAGTTAATCGAGAAGCCTGTCCGGCGGAACAGGAATTCATATACGATGAAGAGGAAAATCATATAGAGGATTCCGGTGAGGCTGAAGTACTTGTTTTTCATGGGAGCGCTCCGTTTTGGGGGTTTCTGTAGCAGGGGTATTATTCAAGAATATTGCGATGTGCATTATTTATGAACTGCGTTTTTAAAAATTCTTGCGTCATATTTTTTTTCTTTGATATTGTTATATTTTGGCTTATAATATACTTGGGTCAGGGTAACTCCGTTCCATCCGGAGGTGATAGCGATTCGACGATTTTATCTCTACCTCTTGCTGTTAATCATCCTTTTCTTGCTTATATCTAAAAAGGTGTATTAGCAACGGGAGTCCTTGACTGGCAGGCAGTGGTGCAAGACATTGCCTGTCTTTTTCATTTGCTTTTTTAAGAAAAGTATGCTATAATACGATCGAGGTAGAGAGAATGTCCTGCCGAAGGACACGGATCGCATCACAAAGAGAAGATTCTTGCAGATCTTCTCTTTTTAATTGCCGGATTTCCGGATTAATCGTAGGGGACGGGCTTGCCCGTCCCGTTTTTTATTGGCATAGGCGCAGGAAAATCCAGAACATCCCAGGTTTGGCTTTGTCGTAGCACGGGCATCTTGCCCGTGCCCAAAAGAGAAGCTTCTTCATGTTGCGAGCAGGGGGACACGGCGCCAATATCGCCATCCATTTCAATCCAAAGGCAAGAATTTCACCAATACCCAAGCTCATCGTCGCTGTAGAACCACGGGCAAGGATGCCCGTGGTACAGGGGCCTGTTTTGTGGGCTGGGGCATGGGCTGGAAGCCCATGCGACAATTTTGGTTTTCCCAATGACCAATCACCGCCTGACGGGCTGCAACTGCCATTAATGCGGCGGGCGACCGCATGGCGCCCCTTGTTACACGTTACACAAAAGGCAGGATTTTCCTGTAGAGACGCACGGCTGTGCGTCTCAGGATAGGCGAACGATTTTTCTATATACGCATCACATCAGAGAATATCCTTGCATTTTGCTGAAAAAAGTGGTATATTTAAATTGAAAATACCTCGCAATGCAAAAGGAGATGACGCCAACATGCCAGAGATAAGCCGCTTTTTGGGAATTATTATTCTTATGTATTTCAACGAACATACCCCTCCGCATTTCCATGCGCGATACAATGAATTCAAAGCTTCAATAGATATAGAATCTCTTGCTGTTTTGGAAGGCAATTTACCTTCACGGGTGCTTGGTTTTGTTTTGGAGTGGGCGCATATGCACCAGAAAGAGTTATTGCAAAATTGGAAATCTTTGAAGGAATCAGGTGATTTCTCAAAGATCAGTCCTTTAACATAGGAGGTTAAAACATGCTAAGTGTTGTTAATGTTAGCAGACAAAAAGACTATAAAGTTCTCGTAAAGTTTAATGACGGGAAATCCGGTGTAATTGACTTTAAGGAAATTCTTGAACACGATCACCGGAATATTATCCGGGAATTGCTGAATCTCAATATGTTTAAAACAGTCAAAATCCAATATGATACCCTTACTTGGGATAACGGCGTGGATTTTGCGCCGGAATATTTATACGAAGTAATGAGATAATATCGGCACAAAGGGAGCAGACCTTTATCGATCGAACAGGATTAAGTCGCGCCCAATATGTCCGGTCAGGATCCAAGGACCCAGAACATTAGGCATTCCCTGTAGAGACGCGATGCCTCGCGTCTCAGGCAGGCCTGACGACAATCCTCATAATATTGATAGATTTCCGGATTCATCGTAGGGGACGGGCTTGCC
>JAISST010000050.1 GCA_031272945.1 Fusobacteriaceae bacterium | reverse complement strand
TTGCGAGATTGGAAAAGTAGTTTTTGACGTCATCAGGCGCCAGTCCGAGGAAATTAATCGATGCGGAAAAACTTCCGTCGCCGTCATCATCCCGGTTTCCCCAGTCCTCCATATCAATTATGCCTGCGATGGCGGCAAAATTTTCCGGAGCGGGCAAACCGCTCTTACTCCAGATTACCGGCCATTCCCCGTCGGAGACATGGTTCAGCCTGTAATCGAAAGCAGTGATATTGCCGTAATTTTCAGCTTTGGACACCTCAACGCGATAGAGATCGCCATTCAGACGGAGATACTTCCAGGCGGACCACTCTCCGGCGTCTTCCGAAAAGCGGAATCCGGCGTTGCGCAAAGACGAGGCATATTCCGCAGCTCCCGTTTCACTGACTCCGTCAAACAGAATTTTTTCACGGATATCGCGATCATTTTCATCGGGTTTTGCGCTCACTTCCCCGATGACCGCGACATGACAGGGCGCCTGGAGACCGCCCTGCGTCCAGTATTCGGGCCATTTGTCCGCAGGATTCTTTGTGGATTCGATGGTGACCGTATCGGCGCTGCTTCCTGAGGATTCGCCGCCGTTTTTGATTTCCACGAGCCACAGGCCCTTCCGCGCTTCGAGATTGAAGGAGTCGCTGTTTTTTTCCGGCTCCCGGACCCACCAGCCTGCGGAACGCAATGCCTGTACGTAGTTCAGGATATCAGGCGCCGCCTTTGTTTTATCAATTTCCAGCGCCACGGTTTTGAATTCATCTGGGGTTTTCCCGTCTTTTCCCGTCTGTGTGACGCGCCGCAACCGACCCGTCGTTTTCATGACCGGCAGCTCCGGCGGAAAAAGTTGTCGGGGCCATTCCACCGACGCGATGACATGACCTGGAACCGGCATGTCGTGCGGCTCGCCCTCCAATTCCCACGAATAATCCAGATCTGTCCCTTTGTCCCGGAGGCGCAACCGTTGCGGGGTGATAAATTCATATTCCAATTGAAAATCTTTGGAGAACGACGCTTTTTCGAATTTCTCCCGCAGATTCTCAAAGCCTTTGGCCCTTGCCTTTTCGTGATACCAGTCTTTATCAAAGACCGTGTGGGAGATGGAAACGACGTTGTGAAAGTTGATGACGCCGTCTTTGACCCGGTATTCTCCGAAGAGCGTATCGAAATACGTGGTGCTGGAGCGGTTCTCCCACCAACCGGGCGTGGTATAGACATAATCGCCGCTGTACCGTCTCGTGGACGGATGGTAAATGCTGCTGATGCTGGTATAGGTCGCGCTGCGGTAGAAATATCCGTCATCGGAAAAGCCGTAGCGGACGCCCCGGCTGCCCCAGCGCCCGACGAGGGCGCGGGCGGCCAATGCGTCGTCCGGGACCGCAAAGGAAGCCATCGCGAAAAATAATGTCAATAAAAAGACCGCGATTGCTTTCTCATACATGAACCATTGTTTTGGGATGATAATTTTTTTCATGGGATTCCCTCCTGTAAATCCGGTATAAGGATTTCCATATTTACTTATTCTGACTTACCGTTCCAGGCATTTTTGCGACGTTCACCTGGAACGAGTTCCCCTTCAGTTCGATGGTCATGACGAGGATCTTACCCTTTTCCCGGGATTCTCTGGCAAGGGATATGCTGCCTGCGTCCCAGGCGCCTTCCTGCTTGGTCAGCATCCATTTTTCCGTGTTGAGCGCTTTGGCGTAATTTTGGACGTCTTCCTGAATGTTGGCGGTCTTGTATGCGGCGGCCAGGTATGCAGCTCCACCTTCATTTCCGGTTTGGGCGGAGAGGAGATCCCTGGCGCCGACAGCGGCGTATACTCCCACAACTTTGTCGCCGTCAAGATCATAAAATTTGGCTTTTGCGGCTTCCTGCCAGGCTTTCTGCTCATCTGTCAATTGCGGCGTCACGGTCTTTGCGGTCTTGGAAGCGTTGGGGCCGTAGTATTCCGCAGCCCGGGTCTGAACAGCCTTTGCGAAATTTGTATATGCCTGTCCCACGGAAGAGGCGCCGCCGAAGGAAGATCCTGCAGCCTGCATCAGATAATCCTTGTTATAGGCTTCCATAATAACGCCGTCGGTATTCGGGAAGGCCGAAGCATAGAAGTTGTTTCCGTCCCAGGCCATGGTCAGACCGCGCTTAATCTCGTCGGGGTAATAGGGGCCGACGCTGTTGACCCAGAAATCCTCGACATAGAGTTGCATGCTTTCCGTGCCTTTTGGCGCGATATGGATATAGGCGCTGACGCCGTATTTGTCGTATGTTTCTTTGAGGATGGCGGTTATCGTTTCTTTTTCGGCGTTGTTCAGCATCTTCTGTTGATCGATTACCCCGTAGTAGTCAAAGGCCTTGCCGTGGGCGGCAACGCTTGCGAAAGCCAGAATCATAAAAAACATAAGAAAATAAACTGTTTTTTTGAGTTTTTTCATGAAGATCCTCCTTTATAATATGGAAATTTGGTTATAATCATGCTTCAACGGAGCAATCCCTATGCTTTGCGGCCCCGAAGGGGCCGCGAAGCAAAAAGAGGGGTTGGGTCCGGATGGGCCACAAGCCCATCCGGACCCGTTTTTGGGCAAGACATATTGCTTGTATCAAGACAGAGCTGATTGAAGGTCATGCGCACTTGGCCGAAATCAATTTGCGCCGGCGTTTCTGGCTTTATTTCTGAGTTCTTCCATCAATTCCCTTGCTGATTTTTGTTTTTTCTCCACTTTCGGCGCCAACAAGACAGAAGCAGGATCTCCCGGTTCCGGCATTACAGATGGCGTGGGAACCACAGGCTCAGGAACAACTTCAACCGGAGGCTCCTCCACGGGTTCAGGCTCAGGTGGATTACGCAATTCCGCAAGGGTGGCAATTGACCGCTCATGCCCTTGATCGGCGGCAAGTTGCAAATATTTTTCGGCAAGTTCAATCCTGTTTTGATCAAGATAAAGATGTCCGAGGTTGTTTTGGGCGCTGCGATGCCCGGCATCGGCGGCATATTTCAGATAGCGTTCCGAAAGATCGGGCTTTTCCATCAAGCCGTAGAGGACTCCAAGGTTGTAATGATTACGCGGTTCCCCAACCAGCGCCGCCATTTTCAGATATTTTTCCGCTTCGGAATATCGTTTTTGTCCGGCATAGAGCAGGCCCAACTCCGCCTGGGCGTCGGAATGCCACTGCCAGGCCGCTACCCGCAGCAAGATCTCCGCCATTTCGACATTATTTCCGTTGAGAAATGTTTGCCCCAGCGCGTATTGCGCTTCGGCGTCCCCCAAGTTCGCGTCCCTGTACAGCGCCGAATCGAAGGGCATATTACCCGGCTTGGGGGCGCCGCTCCGGGTTTCGAAAAAGATATCGACGTAGTCGACGACATTATCGGCGGGATTTTGTATTTCCCGCATCCGCCAATATTTCCTGCCCCGGGTCGCCGCAAAATGGAACACGCCGGTTCTCGCGACAGCTTCCCCGTCGGCAATGTGATCGACCCGGGTCACGAGATCCCCTTCGATGATGAATTCCGTCTCGCTGACAACGGTTATCTCTCCGGTCAGGGCCGCGTAGTTTTCCCCGACGCCCTGCCAGGCCGAAATCAACAGTTTTCCGTGACTTTGTTTCCGGATGACCGCCGTACCGTAGTCATTCCAGTTGCTCCAGCCGATCCACTGCAACGAGAACAGATGGTTTCCCGTAATTTTTTGCTCCGCCCGGGCAATTTTACCCACAGAGTATTGTTGGCTCTTTTGCGTCGGCCTTTGGGATACGCTTTGCTTATTTGTTTGCTGTTGCGTCTGCCGGGTCTTTTTCTGCGCCTGCCGGTAGGTACTGGCGAAGGCGGTTGTTACAAGAAATATACCCAGCAGAACCACAAGGATTGCTCTCTTCATCTGTGGCCCTCCTTTCCATGACAACATGTATCTTATTGATTCATTTTCTGCATAATTTTCTGAACGACGCCCATGACGGTCATCGCGTTCCACTTCTGGTCTTCGGTCACGGCGCCCTTTTCGTCATATTCCCGCCAATCCCCTTCGATATTGTACAATTGCAAGATGCCGAAGGGATTCTGGGGGTTGATTTGTTTGACGTCGGGCGTTTTGATATCGGGAATGCGGATGACCAATTGCGTCTTGGGGGTTTTGGACGGCCAGAGTTCCTGAACGTCAATGTCCACTTTGCCCAAAGCCATGGAGAAGTCCACATACAGGAGCTTGTTTTGCTGTACCGTATCCACGGAAAACTTGAAGGCCGTAATTTTTGCCAATTCCTGCAGGGCAATGGCCAAGACTTCCATTTTGTCGGGATTTGTGGCGGCGGCTTGTAATTTTCCCGAGTCCACATTGAGGACGCCGTCCAGGTACCAGGTCATTTTAACCGGCGTCGGTTGCGGCACGTTGAATTCACCGGCAATTTTTCCGCCCGAGAGGTACGTCATGGCATTGGCGGTGGGCTTTTTTTCCGCGTTATAGGTATTGAAGACGATTTCGCCGGTTTCCAGTTTTTCCAGTTCCTGATACAGTTTCTTTCCTGCGGCGGGATCTTTCAGGTTATTGATGTCTTTGAACACGTCAAAATTCAGTTTCCGGAAATCGCCGAGCTTGAATTGCATATCATAGCTTGCGGCGTTTTCCTGCGTCGTGACGCCGTCGGCGGTTCCCACGAGGTAGCCGTTTATGGTCTCCGCGTTGACGTTTACCATGTTTTCAGGCGCTGTGGAATTGCTCTCCGGGAAGGATTTGACGGCCAACTTCATGCTTCCGGTTTCCATCAGTTCTTTCACCCGGGCTTGATCAAACTTCCCGGCGTCTCTTGTGAAAAATGAAAACAGCGGTGTCTGGAACGCTTTCTCGCCCGGTTTTTCAAAGGCGAAAACAATATCTGTCTTCAATACGCCCGAAGGATAGAAATCCTTTCCGGTTCCGGTGAAATGAACGCCATCCACCACCCCTTCGAGGACTGGTTTTCCGGTGGAATCAAATTGGGTAAAATCCCGGATAAGTCCCTGAACGACGTTTGCTTCCAGCAATTTTGGCCCGGGATTGCCAATCGGATAATAATCAAGAATTTTTCCCGTGAAGGGCAGGGTATCCCCTGTCTTGTATATGAGGTTGTCCGACTTTAATTCCGCTTCGTTGACGCGGATTTCCGCGCCGAAGATCCACATGCCGATGAGTAAACATAATACCAGAATTTTTTTCATTGTATGCCTCCTTAATTTATCAAGTTACCAGTTTCTGCCGAAACCTTCAATGTTGTCGTTCCATAATTTTTGGGCGAATCGCCGGAAAGAGGCGGGACCGTTTTTGAAATTGCCGTCAAAGGTATATTTGCCCCCTTCGTACCGACTTCCCGTATCCACGCTGGTCTCGCCGCGCATGGCGTATTTTGTGGTTCCCTCGTACATGATGATCTTCATCGGTTGCGGTCTGACATCGCTGGAAGCCGCCAGCTCGTACATGACCCAGACTTCGGAGATTCCGTCCCTGTCCAGATCCGTTACCTGCGGCGATGTTCCGGGGATGAAAGCCACTTTGAGGTCAAATTCTTCATTGTGCACAAAATCAAATATCTGCCAGACCCGCGACCATCTGCCGCTCCGCCGCTGATACCGGTAGGCAAACAATTCCGCGTCCATGACGCCTTCCATTTTTCCCGGACTTTGATAATTGTCGGTTTCCGTGGTGAAGACAATGTTTTCTCCCGTGTCATCGTTATACCGGAGCGCGGCTTTTACCTCCCCGGCCCAATCGAGACCCCGGGGCAGCTCCGCTTCCGATATACGGCGGGCCGCGATCGGAAGACACAGCGACAACAGGCAAAAGGCTATAAAAATATTTTTTTTCATTGTATGCCTCCTCTACAGTTCCAAGCGTTTCCATTCCTCGATTTCAGTAATCATTTCCACATTCAGGCGCTCCTCCGGCGAGAGTTTTCCATCCACATTGCGGGAAACCGGTCGGTACCAGGGCTGCGCCTCAAAATACGTCTTGTATTTTGAATTCTGAAAAATATACCCGTGGCGGGCGTAGATCTCATTGCGGATAAAGCCCAATTCATCCACGGTATAGAGCATAAACCACCCCGGCAGGACAACACTGTCCGTAAAGGGATATCGCCCGAACTCTTCCTCATCTTCCCACCAAAGGATCTTTGTGAGAAACAGGGTCTCTTCCCCGGTCGGCTCCCAATAGTCCCCTTCGGTGGATTTTACCCGCTCCAGGCGCAACCGGGGCGCGCCGCTGGAGGAGACTTCCTCCGTTTCCACCGAGTAAGACCTGCCCGGAGACAGCGTGATGATTTTGGCGGGGATGTCAAAGACGCTTTCCACAGTGTAATGCGTTACGCCGGGGAAGCCCTGGACTGTTTGGGGATAGGATTCAAAGACGATTTGGTTGTCATTTTCATCGACGTAAGTCCCTTTGAGCCACAGACAAATCCCGCTGACAGCCGCTTCCTTGAGATCTTCCCCGCCCCGCAGGATATTTACGAGGACGTTGGCGCGATCCCGGATAATCAAATACGGCTCGCCATACATGCCCAATTCTTTGTATTCGAGATTGACGTACCCTTCGGGGCAAAATCCCCAGCCATCGACATCTGTCGGGCCAAGCGTCCATTTTTTGCTGTTGTTTGTGGCCTTCAGCGTAAATCCAATGCCGCCTTCATGGAGGGTCATGCCGCGCATCCAGAGGCCCCTGTGGTCCTCGATTGCCTGGAATTGCTGAACGCCGTCGACCCACCACCAGCCCTCCTGATTCACGCAAAGAAGCTTCTCCGCCGTTGACAAACTCTTTGCTTCCACTTTCCCGGAAAAGGGAAAGAGGCAGAGACTCACCAAAAGCAGATAAATCCATTTTTTCATATAATCAACTCCCTGTCATTTTTTTTCAGGCATACGCTTATGGATTTTTTCCGGCGTCGGACAAAAATTCCTGATATCCGTCCATAATGCCCGGTTGGCCGCTGTAATCCCAGTAATACCAAGCGCCGATGGAAATCATGCGCAGGCCCCGTTCCCTGTCAAAGGGAAGTTCCCGTATGGGAAGCGTCTCAATCGTCGGGGGATTCAAGAGTTTCCGAACATTTTTTTTGCCCTGGATGGATTTCCCGGAGACGTAGATTGGATCTTCCCCGATTCTGCCGCCCTCCCAGATGAGTTCCCGCTTTGTGACAAGGGTAAGACGCCCGTCACTCACGGACCAGGTTCCCTGCTTGTAGCGGGTTCGCTTGAGGGAGTCCATTTCGTTTTCCCCGAAGACGTACGTCCCGTCGGGGTAAAATGCCCAGCGATCCGAGTAGCCGGCGCCGACCACATCGGATCCGTGCCAGATACCGACAAATTTTGCGGCTTCTCCGCCAGTGGGCTGAACCGCTTTTGCCAGGGCGGTTCCCGCCGTAATGAGCGCAAGAAGCAGCGCCAGGATAAAAATCAAACATGTTTTTTTCACAAAAGATACCTCCTTCTTTTCCTGCTATTGCGCTTCCCAGGCCGCTATCACGATTTTCTCAAAATCTTTATCGGTATAGCCGGGAATCTTTTTTTTCGGTTCAATAACAATACGATGTTCGCGTTCGATCTGATTTTCCGGGCCGTTTTTTGCGTAGTTGTGAAAATTGAAATATACCCGGTAATCTTTTCCGTCAATGGAGAAATAAACCTCATCGGCCCAGTGATTTTCCCTGACGGCGCCGCTGAAGAACCGTCCGAGTTCCTGAAAAGTCATGACATCCGGCGCATCGGGAAACAATGCGCCAAGCTCGCCGTCAAAGCCTGTGATCCGCAGATTTCCCAAGAGCTTCAGGCTGTTTTCCTTCCCCTCGGGCAGGGAAAAAGCGTTGCTGAAGGGGGTGATCCACGTCACCGGCGCGTCGGGGTCCTCTCCGTAGCGGGCGGCGCCTGCGTCGTTGGGGCCGTTGGGCGTGTAATCAATGAATTTCACGTTCCGGGAATCCCGGATCAATTCCGAGAGTTTGACGCCGTATTTGGCCGCGACTTCCGGCGCCAGTTTTGCCGCGAATCCTGATGACGCCAGTAAAAGCAGCGTTGCAAATATAATTACCAGATGTTTTTTCATAAGGGATTCCTCCTGATGTTACCGGTATCTTCTGCGGGGATCTTCCCTCCGGGGCGGCGGGGATTTTTTGGGATGTCGCTTCTTCGGTGAAGGCTCGGAACTGCTGGCCGCGACGAGGACCCCTGTGGTGACCAGACCCGCCGCAAGCATTTCGGAATTTGTGCAGGCTGTAAAGGATGTGATTGCGCTGATTGTCAGAATTGCGATTACGATGAACTTTTTGTACATAATAAACCTCCGGTGATTTTGTGTCGTCAATATTTCAAAAAGACGTTCAGAATAAAAAAGAAATTCTGTTGTTACTGATTGAGAATGTACAACAAAATTTCTGATTTGTATATTAGCGGCGCAATGATTTTTGAAAAAAATTTTTATCATCTGACAGATGATGTTTGGTTTACGGACAGCGGCGGGATATCAGAGAGTCTATTATATGAAACTCGGAATGGTTTATTTATTTGGCTTTCGAAAACTGTGGGAGGGGGGCGCCGGAACCCGACAAAAAAAACGTTCTGAAAAAGAACGTTTCTGTGGTTCGCCTTCCCTTACGGGAAGATTTCCGCATATTTTCCTGCTTTTTTCAGCAGATCTGTATAGAGCGCCAGTTCATTACGGGACGAGACATGCAATTTTTGGTAGATGTGGGACGAATGGGTCCGGATGGTCGCTTCCGAGACGCACATCAGGTCTTTGATTTCCGGGGTGGTCTTCCCATCGGCATAATACTGGAAAAGAATCATTTCTGTGGGGGTCAGGGTCCTGACCGCCGCGATGAAGTCCGAAAAAATCTTTTGGAAAAGTTCCGATTCTCCCTCGAGTTCCTCTCCTGTCTGGTGAGCTTTCACCAAAAGACTGACCAGAAGGTCAATTTCCGGGATATTGGTTTTAAACTCTCCCGGCTCTTTCCCGTTCCCGGCAAGAACCATCTGTCGTTTCAGCGGATGCAGGATTCTATTGCTGATCCAGACGGAAAGAACGATTCCGACAGTGAGAAATAAAGCGAAAACCGTTAACAGGATATTTCTCCTGTTGGCGCCTGTCTCAACAAAATAATTCCAGGGGATGGCGGTGATCAGGGTAAAACGTTCCTCATCAAAGGGCGAATCCTTTGGATACAGTTGAATCTCGTCGCTTATGCCGATAAGAACGGGGTTTCCGCTGTTATCGACGAAGGTTTCGAGATCTTCCATATTTTTCCCTCTCCTGAGCTGACGGTCTTCGAGCCTCGCGTCTTTGAGATCCAGTTTTCCCGCGATGACGGCCCGGTCCAGGCTGACGGTCGGTCTCTGGCGCAAGGATAAAATATGGACAGTCCCCGGAATGGATTCATTTTCCGGGCTGAAGACCTCTCCAAACTGCAAGCCCCGGAATTCAAGACCACAAACGCCGATGATTTTCCTGTTCGCGTCCAGAATGGGGATGCTGCACAGGAGGCCCGACGCGTCCTCTTCACCGGCGGCGTTATTCCGGCTCCATAAATAATGTCTTGAGAGGGAAGCCACATTTCCATTGCCCAGGACTTCAAAGATCTTGTTGTACCAGGATTTTTGAAGAATATCAAATTCCAGCGTCCAGTTGTAACGGAGTTGTATCTTTTTCTTTGACGCGATATCAGGAAATCCACGGATATAGTATTTATTGACGTCAAAACCTGTCATTCCGTTTTCCGAATTACGGATAAACATTCCGGCCCGGGAAAATCTCGCCCGGGGCAGAATCGGATTGACTGTGGCCTCCAGTGCAAACAGCGCCCCGCCCGCTACCGTGGCGTTGAGTTCGCCGATGAGAACCGGCGCCAATTGTTCCTCCAGCGCCTGAAGAAGCTCCATTTGCCCGGAAAGGTCTGAAAATCTGAGGTCTTTGCTTCGCAGAAAGTCTTCGATGCCGCCGGACAGATTCAGGGAAAGCTGTACCGCGTGAAAGGCAATCTGACCGAGGGTCTTCCCGGCGTTTTCCGAATAACGCGCGTGTTCGCTGCGCAGCGTACGGGAGAGTTCCCGCGCGCCGAATGAAAAAACGCCGGTCAGGGTCAGGACCGTCATAACGCCTGCCAAAAGCGTCACGAAGGAAACAGAGAAAAAAAGGGCTATTCTGTGTCGCAGAGGCACATTCATCCCATATAGTTTTTTTATGGCCGAGCGAGCTTTTTTCACCATATCCTTCATCCTCCCGATCCGGTGATGGGATCAAAACTTTTGGATGAAGTTTCGATACGCCTCGTCGGGATTGTTCGGCGTCAACCCGTCTTTGGCGTCCCGGGCGGTCTGTCGGAGTTCCCTTGTGAATTTTCCTTTGAGTTCATCCATATCTTCGGAAGTCGGGGCATAATAAAAGCGGTAATCCTTCTGCATTTCCGTCGCTGTCCCCAGGGTTTTCCGGATCTTGGGATTCGTTATCCCTTCCGCGGCTTTGCTTTTTTCAAAATCGGTAAAGGCGTCGGTCATCACGGGCAAATAACCTGCGGTTACGGCAAAAATCAAGTTTTGCTCAGGCGCCGTGAACCATTTGAGAAAGAGCGCCGCCGCTTTTTCCCGCTCAGGGGTCGATTTCACAATGAGCATCCCTCCGCCCCGCTGTACGGCGACTTTTTTTCCGCCTTCAAACACGGGACAGGGCAGGATATCAATAATGATATTCTCCGAAGTATTGTCCAGCCAGGTGATTTTATCGGGAAAATAGATCCCGCCCGCCGAAGAGCTTACGGAGCAGAGGATATCTCCGTACTGCATGTGGTGGCTGCCGAAATTTTCCGAGATTGTCACGTAGCCGTTGATCGCCCCGGTATAATAAAAGTCCCAAATCCGGCGGAAATTTTCATTGTCAAGGGCAAGGGTTCCGTTTTTCAGCAGGGAATCCCCCAACTGCTCCATGCCAATCATGGCGTAATTGAAGAGGTTGTCGTAATGGAAAAACGTCTTTCCGTCTCCCGGGACGTCCGGCGTCTTTTCGTCGGTCCATTTGTACCAGGCTTTCGCCGCCGCGTAAATCCCTTCCCAGGTTCGGAGGTTCTCCAACTTGACGCCGGTATCGGCAGCAAAACGCTCGAAAACCGTGCGGTTCAAATAGAGGAGTTCCGTGGATTTGCCCACAGGCAGGACGTATAACCCCTTCTCCGGGATGGAATCGAATTTTCCTTCCGCAAGAAAGTCCGGGACATAGCGATCCAGCGTCGCCTTGTCCAGAAGGGCCTCAAAATTCGCGGCGACGCCCATTTTCGCGAGGATAAAGGCCACGTCGGGATAGGATGTGGCGATGTCGGGCAAAGGGGGAGCGCCGGGATCCTTGTTGGCCGCCGCCAACAGACGCTCATGGACCACGGGAGAGTCCGCGACTCCCGTGACCTTGACCGTAATGCCTTCCCGGGCGCCGACGGTTTCGTTGAATTTTTCAATCAGGGAATCCATGGATTTTTGCATGGCGCCTGCGTATCCATGCCAGATGGTCAGCGTCACCGGTTCTTTATTCTTTTTTCCGATGCAGGAGGTAATGAGGAGGATGAGGATGAATCCCGTCAGAATTGCACCGATATGTTTTTGCAGTTTTTTTTGCATAGGTTCTCCCCCTGATGTTTCGTTATAAGCTCTGCTTAAATGACCAACAGCCTCTCCGATAATTTTCCTGTAGCGCAAAATTGCCCCTGCATCGGGTATTTTCACGACAGGGACTCCGGCGCAATCTTTTTCGCGCGTCGCGACCCCGGAGGGCCGCGACGCGCGGAGATTTGCTGTGACTGGGTTAAATCAATCGCGAATCAGCGATTGAAGCTTATCGCGGCGGCAGGATTTCGATTTCCACTCTGCGGTTCCGGGCCTTTCCCCTGGCGGTGCTGTTGCTGGACACCGGTTCGGATTCTCCGTAGCCTACGGCGGTGATGCGCCGGGATTGAACGCCTTGCTGACGCAGATAATTTTTCACGCTGTTGGCCCGCTTTTCCGAGAGATCCTGGTTGTAATCGGCGGATCCGTCGCTGTCCGTGTGTCCGGCCACGATGATTCTCGATTCGGGATACTGGATCAAAACGTCGGCGATGTCATCCAACACGCCGTAAAACTGCGACCGGATCCTGTACTGGTCCGTTCCGAAGGTTACGCCGCTGGGAAGATAGAGCTGGAGATTCTCGCCGCGACGATTGACTTCCACGCCGCTCCCCCGGAGTCTTCTACTGAATTCTTTTTCCTGGTTTTCCCGGTACTGTCCCCAACTGGCGCCAACAAGGGTTCCGGCCGCGGCCCCGATCAACGTTCCTTTCGTGTTTTTGCCGATGGCCTGGCCGATTCCCGCGCCGATGATTCCGCCTACGGCCGCGCCTTTACCGGCTTTTGTGACCCTGGCGTATGTGTTTGCGGAAGCAAAAAGAGCTCCGGCCAATAAGATCGCGGTGATGATTTTTTTAGTTTTCATAGGTTTACCTCCAAAAATAATTTATACGATGAAGAACTTCTTCCGATTGTATTTCATTGTATTCGATTATGTTGTCCGCTTGATGTCAGTCAGAATCCGACTTTCTGATATCCCGCCGGGAAATCAAAGGTTCCTTTGGGAACGCCGGCTTTCAGATTTTCGATGATCATGAGACTTTTCGCTCCCTGCTCGGCGCTTTCGATGGCGTAGACCTTCCCGTCACTGACATAGAATTTCGCTTTTTTCCCTTGCATTTCGTATTCCTCATAAGGCAAGGTTTTGCCGTTGACCTCGCCCTTTCCCTCGCCGGTCTTTTTCAGATCGGAAAAGTCCGTTTGCAGACCCTGGGTCGCGTCCTGCCCGGCGGGCATTTTCATCATCATCTTCTGCGCGTCGGTGATCATATAGGAAGCGCCGTCTTTGCTGAGCACCTTCATTTTCATGCCGCCCAGATCCATGGTGACGGCCACGTTTTTCCCCTCGATGGCGATGGAGCCTTTCATGGCCATATTGACGCCCGCGCCGCTTACCTGGGCCGAGAAATCAAAGCTGCCGGGTCCTTTCATAATGTTGGCGAAATCTTCC
>JAISST010000122.1 GCA_031272945.1 Fusobacteriaceae bacterium | reverse complement strand
AGTATTTGATATTGTGGCGGGATATTTTCCTGCCCCGGGCAAAATTGGAAATCTCATAGTGCTGATATCCGCACGCCTTTGCTTTTTCCATGATCCGCTCGAACATGGCGGCTTCCGATTCGTTTTCCACGGGTCGCAAAAGGCCTTCCCGTCTTTTTTCCCAAAAAGGAGTACCCTCCTCCCAGGTAAGCGCGTATATCGAGAGATGGGCGGGACTGAGGGCGAAAAACCGTTCGAGTTCCGCGTCCAGTTCATCCAAAGTCTGTCCCGGCAGCGCAAACATCATATCGAGGCTGATATTCTCATAGCCCGCTTTCTGCGCCGACTCATAGGCCTCCAAAGCGTCGGCCGCGCTGTGTATCCTTCCGAGGAGCTTTAAAAACCGGTCTTGCAGCGACTGGATCCCGAGGCTCAGTCGGTTGACGCCCGCGGCCCGGTAATCCTTCAAAGATTGGAGATCTACTGTCCCCGGATTGGCCTCCAGCGTGATTTCCGCACCGGGTAGGGGGGCCAGGGCGGCGAGGATCTTCCCGATCTGCCCCGGTGTCAGAAGAGAGGGCGTCCCTCCCCCGAAGTAGACCGTATCATAGCGGTTTCCCGGCCAGTGGGCGCTTTCCCGGATCACATGGGCCGTATAATCCTCCGCGGCGCCTTTATCACAAGAACGCAGGGGCAGCGAGTAAAAGTCGCAGTAGCCGCATTTTTTCACGCAAAAGGGGATGTGAACATAAACGGCGTCAACGGGACCGTGCATTTTATCCCAACTTTTCCACATAGGCGAGAAAGTCTTTTTCCGTTTTTGCCAGTTTATCCTCCGCTTCGGCTTCGGTCTTTCCGATCACGCAGAGATAATATTTGATCTTGGGCTCCGTTCCAGAGGGCCGGGCCGTGATGGTGGTCCCGTCCTCCAGCACAAACTGGATCACATTGGAGACCGGGAGTCCCTCAATGGGTCGAATCCCCTTAGCGTCGGTCTCCGTTTGCAGTTCATAGTCCCGGATCACGCGGACTTTCTTTCCGGCGATTTCTTCGTGCTCTTTCGCCCGGAGGCTTGTCATAATGCCCTGGATATCCTCAAGGCCGCTCTTGCCTTCCTTGGTGACGGAGATGGTCTTTTCCCGGTAATATCCATATATCCTGTACAATTCCTCAAGGCGGTCGTAGACCGTCAGGCCCTTGCCGGCATACCAGGCGGCCATCTCTGCGATCAGCATGGAAGAGACGACGCTGTCCTTGTCCCGCACGTGGGTATTGATCAGGTAGCCGATGGATTCCTCAAAACCGAAGACATAGTCGGCGTCAAATTTCTTTTCCTCAAACTCTCTTATTTTTTCGCCGATGTACTTGAAGCCCGTCAGGGTTCGGAAGACTTTGAGATGGTAAGCCTTTGCCAGGGCATCCACCATGGGCGTCGACACAATGGTTGTGACAAGTGCCCCATTGGCGGGAAGGTCTTTTTTATTTGTCAATATGTAATCGATCAGTAAAATCCCGATCTGGTTCCCCGTGGGATAAAACCAGTTTCCCTTGTGGTCTTTGATGGCTATGCCCACGCGGTCCCCGTCGGGGTCGTTGGCGAGACAAAGGGTCGCGCCGACTTTGTCGGCCAGGGCTGTGGAGAGCTTGAAGACGTTTTTGTCCTCGGGGTTGGCGTAAGCGGCTGTGGGGAAATTGCCGTCGGGCATTTCCTGCTCGGGGACGGTCCACACGGAAGCGAAGCCCATTTCTTTCAGGACGCGCTGCACGGGTACCCGGGCCGTCCCGTGGAGGGGCGAATACACGATCTTGAAATGCTCCTTGCCGGGAATGTCCCGGTGAATGGCCGCTTTTTCCACTTCCTCAATGTAACGGTCGTCCATCGTCTTGTCGAGATAGACCAGCAAGCCTTTGGCGACGGCTTCCTCTTTGGAAATGATTTTTACGTCCTTAAAAATATCCAGGGCGTTGACGGCGTCCACGACCCCCGTGGCCTCGGGATCCACCAATTGCGCTCCGTCGGCCCAGTAGACCTTGTAACCGTTGTATTCCCGGGGATTGTGGGAGGCCGTAATCATGATCCCCGCCTGGGATTTTGTCTCCCGGGTCGCGAAGGAAAGCTCGGGCGTCGTGTGAAGCGTCGGGAACAGCCAGGCTTTGATGCCGTTGGCCGCCAGGACCCGAGCCGCGTTTTCCGCCAGTTCCACGCTGCCGATCCGGCAGTCGTAGGCGATGGCGACGCCTTTTTTCTTTCCGGCTTCGCCGGTCATTTGGATGATGTAGTTGGCGAGACCCTGGGTCGCCCGCCGGATCGTGTAGACATTGATCCGGTTGCGACCGACGCCCCGGATGCCGCGCATTCCTCCGGTGCCGAAGGAAAGGTCCGTGTAGAAGCGTTCCTCGATTTCTTCCGGATTGTTCCGGATGGCCTGCAGCTCCTGTATTTCGTTGTCGGTTAATACGCCTGAATTCAACCACGATTCGTAACAGGTCGCACTGTTGTTTTCCATGAATTTCACCTCGTTTTTAACGTTTTATACAGAATGAAATATTTGATCGAAGGGTTAAATTTATAACTGTTTTGATTAACCCTATTATATCATATTCCGGGACATTTTCCAAAAAAAACCCGGAAAATATTCTTTTCCGGGTTTTTCGTCTGAATGGTTATGCCGATTCGTAATTCTTACATCATACCGGGCATCATGCCGCCGCCATGACCACCCAAATCAGGCTTTTCCTCTTTCTTCGTAGCCACGAGCACTTCCGTCGTCAGAATCATGGACGCAACGGACGCCGCGTTCTGGATCGCCGCTCTGGTGACTTTGGCGGGATCGATGATCCCTTCTTTTACCATGTCCACATATTCTTCGGTTGCCGCGTTAAACCCAACGCCTTCCTTCATGCCCTTGATTCGTTCCACAACAACCGCGCCGTCGACGCCGGCGTTCTCGGCGATCTGTTTGATCGGGGCCAGCAGGGCCTTTTTCACGATCTCAACGCCGATGCCTTCTTCGCCTTCCAGCTTGAAGTTTTCGATGTCTTTCAATATTTGCAGCATGATGATGCCGCCGCCGGGTACGATGCCTTCCTCCACGGCCGCTCTTGTGGCGTTCAAGGCGTCCTCAATCCGCAGTTTCTTGTCTTTGAGCTCCGTTTCGGTAGCCGCGCCCACTTTCACGAGGGCTACGCCGCCCGAGAGCTTTGCCAGCCGTTCCTGCAATTTTTCTTTATCGTAATCGGATGTGGTGATCTCGATTTCTTTCTTGATCTGGGACGTCCGGGCTTTGATGGCCTCGGCTTTGCCGGCGCCGTCTACGATCACGGTGTTGTCCTTTGTACTCTTGACCTTCTTGGCTCTTCCCAACTGCTCCAAGGTGGTCTCTTCCAACTTCAGACCCTTCTCGTCGGAAATGACCTCTCCGCCCGTAAGGATCGCGATGTCTTCGAGCATAGCCTTTCTTCTGTCGCCGAAAGCCGGGGCTTTCACGGCCACCACATTGAGCGTGCCGCGCAGTTTGTTGATAACAAGGGTCGTCAACGCTTCTCCTTCTATATCATCGGCGATGATCAGGACCGGTTTCGACTGCTGCACGGTCTGTTCGAGGATCGGCAGGATGTCCTTCATGTTGGAAATCTTTTTGTCGGTGATCAGGATATAGGGATTGTCGAGCTCCGCGGCCATTCTTTCAGGATCGGTCACCATATAGGGGGACACATAGCCCTTGTCAAACTCCATGCCTTCCACAACTTCCATGGTCGTCTCCAGGGATTTGGCCTCTTCAATGGTGATGACGCCGGTCTCGCCGACTTTTTCCATGGCCTGGGCAATCAATTTTCCGATCTCCTCGT
>JAISST010000094.1 GCA_031272945.1 Fusobacteriaceae bacterium | reverse complement strand
AGCCAGATAATGCTGTAACCCAAAGTTTCAAAGGCTTGATCTTGTTTTTTCAAGATTCCGATCAAGGGCAGGAGCAGAATCACAACAATGGAAGTTTGATAGATGGGAATCGGCCGCGCGATCCACATAATCAGAGCAAACGTAAATAATGCGAGGCTCTTTTGAGCCTGAACAGACATTCCCTGCGGCCGAGGCATCAGCAGCATGACAAAAAATATGAGAACTGCGCCTGCGACGCTGAGAATGGATACGAGATTTTTCTTCCTGGTATCTGACATATTTTCCTCCTTTGCTTTGACAAGATTACATCACTATGGCTTCAAGATATTCACTGATTATATTATATGTGCTCCACAATCAATAATCAATCGAATTATCTTTACTTTTTGATAACTTTTTGTTATCATTGAAGGCAGGAGGCGATTTTTAATGGATATTGACAAAATAAAATCCTTTTTGACTTTGGCGGAGATCCAACATTTTGAGAAAGCTTCCGCGCAACTTTATATTTCACAACCGGCGCTGAGCAAGCGAATCCAGGCGCTGGAAAACGAGCTCAATGTGCCTCTTTTCAGCAGAATTGGCAAGCGCATTTTTCTAACTGTGCAAGGGACTTATTTCAAAAAATTCGCGGAAGAAATGTTGGCTTCATATTATAACGCACGGGAGTACATCAAGCAAATCGAAAATCTTGAGCACGGGACCCTGAATTTTGGCACGACGAATTTTATAGGCGTATACCTGATGCCTGAAATCATTTCAAGATTTCATGACAAATATCCGAAAATAGATATCTACATGGTCATCAACACTTCAAAAAATATCCTGGAAATGCTTCATAAAAACCAACTGGAATTTGTTTTCGTATCGGGTTATATCGTGGGAGAAAAGGAAAATTATGTGATCAATAAATATCTGGACGACAGTCTGAAATTGATCGTAGGCAACAAGCATCGACTGTTCGGTCAAAAGAAATGTTCACTCTTTGATGTGGCGGATGATTTGTACATCACAAAAGAGCAGACTTCCTCCCAATTCAAGTTCTTGGATAGAATCTATCGAAAACATGGCTTTGATTTTCGTCACAAGTTGATTATCAGCAACCAAGAGGCCATCAAAGAATCCGTAGTCCATAATTTAGGAGTCTCTGTTATTTCCGTAAACTCTGTAAAAAAGGAATTGCAAGCCGGACTTTTATCGGCTCTTGATTTCCGGGAAGTCCGTATTCAAAGAGAAATCCAGTACATCTATATCAAAAATAAATTTTTGACTCCGGCCGCAAGGGAATTCATCCGCACAATAGAGAATTCTTGAATTGCAAAAATCCGCAAAAAATGGTATAATTCTGTACAAAGAGTTTTCACGCGAGGAGGTTGATTCTTTTTGTTTTCTTTAGGCTTTGCGATCCTGATCTTTATGAACATTTATGTCTTTATCCGGGGTTGGCAGGCCGTTCCGGCGCATTTCTTCCCGCGGATTCTTTATATGGCGCTGTACTGGCTTGCGGCCTTCTCCTTTTTTCCGAGTCGCTATGTGGAAACCAGGTTTCCTCCTTTTCTCGGAAAGGCCCTTACCTGGATCGGCTCCTTCTGGATTGTGGCGCTCATCTATTTCTTTCTGGCCGTGCTTTTTCTTGACGCGCTGCGTCTTGCAAACCATATCCGCCCCTTTTTCCCGGCGGCGGTCCTCCGGAATTATCCCCGGGCAAAATACGTGACGGCCATAGTTATTTTGGGCGTTGTGGGGGCGGTTGTCCTCGGAGGGCATATCAATTCCCGCATTCCCCGTATCCGGGAACTGGAATTTTCCGTGGACAAAAAAGCGGGAGATTTGAAGAAACTGGATATTGTCCTTCTGTCGGATCTTCATTTGGGAAATATCATCGGGCGCTCCCGCCTCAAAAAAATTGTCGATAAAATAAACGCCCTCCATCCCGATGTGGTGCTCATCCCCGGCGACGTGGTCGACCGCGGCGTCGAGCCGGTCATCAAGGAAAACATGGGAGAGGAATTCGAGCGGATTCAATCCGTTTACGGCGTATTCGCTTGCGCCGGGAACCATGAGTATTTCGGAAGCGTCGAAAAGGCGAGCGCCTATCTGAATGCCCACAACGTGACCGTGTTGCGGGACAGCGCGGTGAAAGTAGCCGACGCCTTTTATGTAATCGGGCGGGAGGATCGTTCGGCCCCGCGGCGGGGACTGGCGCGAAAAGGACTCAAGGAGCTTATGGACGGGATGGAGACAAAATTGCCCGTTATTGTCCTCGATCATCAACCCTATGATTTGGGCGACACGGCGGCGGTCGGGGCGGACGTCCAATTTTCAGGCCATACTCATTACGGACAGTTCTGGCCGGTCAACCATATTGTCAAAGCGATCTATGAAGTCGCCTGGGGTTATAAAAAAATTGGGAACACGCATTTTTATGTGACAAACGGGGTCGGGACCTGGGGACCTCCTGTGCGCGTCGGAAACAGACCGGAAATTGTGCATATCCGTTTGAATTTTCAGTCAAGAGACTGAAATATATGGATTGCTTCTAAAAAAAAGAAAAAGACCTCCGTCTGGGGGAACACATGATTTTTGTCAAAAAGCATTGTTTTTTACGTCGTTTTGTTGTACAATGAAGGAAATCGAAAAGTGGAAGTTACGGGTTCTTTCAAAGACAGGCGCTATCGGTATATCTGCTCAAAAGGGTCACCGACGAAAAAATGAGCGGTAAATGAGCGGTAAATTTTGGCTGACATCGGGTTTCCATGGAAAATAGCGGGTTGCAAGCAAAGCTTGAAGAACATATTCCCGGTCGGTAAGTGGTCGAAAAAATGAGCGGTAAATTTTGACCGATATTGTGTTTAAGGAAGTGAAAATCTTATGGAACGGGCAAACAACAGGCAGCCCCTGATTCTGAAAAAACACACCACATTTCCCACATTCCAGATGTTCGCGTATGCCGGAAAGCACAGCGCCCTTGCCGCGGATGACGTCTTCAAGATTTGTATCCTCACGACGCTTGCGTGGCTCCGGGAAAAGCTGGATGAAGTGGGCGGTTTTGAAGAAATCAATCTGCCGGGTCCCGGGGAATATCAGCGGGTGTCGGCGGACGCCTTTGTTCCTGTCAACAGCGCTCTGATCGGTTATGACCTGAATATCGAGACGATTCCTGAGCAGAAAGCATGGGCTTTGCAGCTCAAAGAACCGGACCAGGGTATTTCCCGAATGGTCGACGGCGCGCTCCAATACAGCCGTTATCCTGTTGTCGGCCGCATGATTGAGACAAATATCGCGTTTTGCGTGGCAAACGGCGTTGTAGAATGCGGATTCAAGACCATTGTTACGGAACCCGAGGGAACGGAGGAGCGTCCGGAAGTCTTCCGCTACGCCATCATCAAGACCCTGATCCGGAATCCTCTGGTGGGATTGAGCGACGCTTACCCCTTTGTAGAGCAAATGATCCCGATTAACGATATTAAAAAAACAAAAAAGCTGGCTTCCTGGCTCTCCAACCCTTCAAGGCGGATGCCCGCCGTCGTTCTCGCGGAGTATCGGGAAGAAGCGCCGGATTTATTTGCCGAAGATGATTTATTCGTGGAGCGTTATCTCGAGCGCATTCCTTTGCCGAAAGTCCTGGGGCGGACCCCCGGGATCGTCGCCGGACCACTGGAATTTCCGGAAGAACAGAGACCCTTCGGGCTTTCCGTCTGGATTGAAATCCACAAGGCATTTTTTCCGGACGCCTACGACGAGCGGTCGGATTTGATTCCCAAGCGGATTCAAGCGCGACCCGATCCCAATGAAAAAGTGCAGACCGCGCTGAGATCCATAGAAAAGACGCTGGAAAAAGCTCTGGAGCAACTCCCGCCGAAACCCGACCCGGCGGCGGATCTTTCGGCGCAAGCCCGTCATTTGGTAGGA
This sequence comes from Fusobacteriaceae bacterium, assembly GCA_031272945.1. Lineage (GTDB taxonomy): Bacteria > Fusobacteriota > Fusobacteriia > Fusobacteriales > Fusobacteriaceae > JAISST01. The sequence continues at coordinate 17,272 of JAISST010000094.1, read as the reverse complement.
TTCGCGCATTTCTTCGCGCTTTCCGACGGGGTCTTTGAGGAATTCCGCAAAAATCTGCAAGATTGCGCCATGGAACCGAGTGGTATGGCGATCTATACCCGTCCCCCTCTCATCCGTGAAGAGAGCGCCTTCATCGTTCCCCGGGAACGGATCCGGGAAAACGAAGAATTTTTCAAGCCCTGGGCCGATTTTCTGTACAGCTTTCCCATCGGGGAAGAATACGATTTCGGTCATTGCAGGTTTGTGGCCGATATTCGCGCCCTCTCCCACCACTTGAACGCGGAAAAGATCAATTCGGTCTACCAGACAAAGCAGGAAGTGGCGGAAGCCCTCGAACAATCCCAGCGAAAATGCGAAGAACTGGAAAAACAATACCAGGATTTTCAAAAAGAAATCACAGCCGGAGTCAATAAGCAATTGAAATCCTTGCAATTTCACAACGCGCAATTGACCGAAGGCTTGGAGGCGCAGAAAAAGGATTCGGAAAAAGAGATCGCTGACTTGAAAAGGCAGCTTTTTCTGGTGGAAGAAAGGTTGCAATGGCATGAGCGAATGGAAAACAGGCCCGTCGTCATGGCGGAGGTCGCGTCCTGGGTGGAGAAGGAATTTCCCGGGCGCCTGCTCTTGTTGCCCCGGGCGAAGCAACTGCTCAGCGAAACGAAAAATACTCGTCTGGACTTGGTCTGGAAAGCGCTGGCCTTTTTGGGGATGGAATATTATGATATGCAAGTTCAGCTGATTTCCGAAGAAGAAGCGAAGACCCGGGCGTCCTACAAATACCAACGCTGGTTCGACGTGACCCCCATCAGCGAGGAAATCATCCGGGCCTATCCGCGGGAATACAAGGTGCACTATTCCCATAACCCCTTTACGGGCAAAAAGAAAGAAGTAGGCTTGAACCTTCATTTGCGCAGCGGCGTGGACAGCGAAAACCTGGTGCGCATCTATTTCCTGTGGGACGGTGAGAAAAAACTCGTTGTGATCGGATCTCTTCCCGATCATTTGCCGCCGCCCAATTGAGCGTGAGGGAGACTTCAGTAAACGCCCTCTACTTCTACAGGCTCCGACAGTTCATATAACTCATGGGGAGCGATATCCTGACCATCGGCCCACTCCACCGTAGCGCCGCTCAAATGTACCGTTTTAAAGTACTGTCGATCCGCAAGTTGTCCAAACCAATCTCCCGAAATATAGGGAGAAACATCAAAAATCCGGTTTTCTCCATTTTCGTAAACCAGATAGAGTTTGTATCGGTCAAGCGGGCTGGCAGATATAATTTTGGGTTGTAACATGAATTCCTCCCTATCTGAGCGGCTCAATCCTTTCTTCAAATTATACCCGACACTGGAGAAAAATGCAACAAGAAAATTTGCGCGGATGGCACGGAGCGCCGGAATTTAGGCTGTGGCTCGCTTCGGGGAAGGCCGCTCGTCCCGCTCTTTGGCTGAATCTGTAATCTGCACTCTTTGAATCTTAAATCATCTTTGTGCGCCGAAGGCGCATGAATCTCGTCGCGAAGCGACGCAATCGCCGCCGTAGGCGGCAAAATCACCCGCGAAGCGGGTCGCGCCGAATTGCTTTGTTCAGACGGGCAACGCACGCCTTGCCCTGTCTCACGAAAACGATAAAAATCCTTAGAAAACACAATTTCCCATACAACCCCAAACCCATCGCGCAAGAGATTTTTCTCGTAAACAGCGGTATAAAGAACATTTCTCCATTCAAAAAAAATTTTTTCCACAACAACAAATTCTGTCTTACTCCATATGCTATAATATCCTCAAGGTAATTTGGTTTCACTATGGTCCAATCCGGCTAATCCTCTATTTCACGAGAAGATTTTTCTATGATATGTATGAAGAGATAAGAGAGTTTTTTAGTAAAATATGGAATCGCATAAAAGTGTTTTTAAGTAACAATAAAATGACATTATCCTTGAGTTGCTCAGATTTCAATCAAAATTAATAATCCACAAGAAGACTAAAAATTGATAAGAAAAACTCCGGCAATGAAAAAACTATCCCCAAATCCACTTTAAGTCGTACTGTTGAATGTTTTGATCAATTGTAATCAACGTAATGTCCTCGCTTTGCGCAGCAGCTATGAGAAGCCGGTCAAACGGATCTTTGTGAATGAAAGGGATCTTCGAAAGCTGAATAATATGCTCTCCGGAGATAGGAAGTAAGGTGAAGTTCCTTTCTTCAGCCGCTTTCAAGATTTCTTCCAGTTCGATTTTCAGGTTTAGCTTTCCGGAATTCATTTTAATCGCAATTTCCCACAAGGAAATTATACTGACAAAAATCTCGTTTTTGGGATCATCAATGATGTCTGTGATTTTGCCCGATAGTTTTTCAGGTTGATCAAGATATCAAATAAACGCGTGTGTATCAAGCAAATACCGCATTACATGTACTCCTCGAACTCTTCCATGGGATCATTGAAATCCTCACGCATCGTGATTTTTCCACGAAATAATCCTTTGGCGGTTGTTCTGGGCAATTTTTCTTTCTGCCCGGAATTCACAATCTTCTCGATAGCAAAAGGAATCGCCTGTCTTTGTACCGCTTGTTTCATGAAAAGATTAAACGCTGTCGACATGTCCAAACCCAAATCAGCAAACAGCTTCTGAGCTTCCGCTTTCAATTTGCTGTCAGTCCTGAAATTGATATTTGTATCAGCCATATGTACCACCTCGCAATTGGTTTTATAGCCATAGTATAGCTTAATTTCAACACGTTGTCAATACGTTTTCTTTTTCTCGATCTTTATTGAGCCTAAAAATACCGGCAGTAACCTGATATCGCCGGTACGTGCTCGAATCGCAAACTATAACCAAATCCAAAGGTAGAACCCCACCATGACCAAAAATACAGAGATTCGTGATCATTATTCCTTCAACTGAAGAAATTCTGCTGCAGTCAGGATTAGCGGAACAGTTAATTCGGACTCCAAAAAATCCTTATCCCCTGTTATCAAAATATCAACTTCAGCTTTTATCGCCGCTCTCAAAATCGGGCGGTCATTGATATCCCGAACTTTTTCTTCAAATTTTGTCTCTTCTTCCGGAACACTGACAACTTCAAGAACAGGCAAGGCAAAATCCAAAAATGTCTCCAATGATTTGTAATAATCCGGAAACTTACGCATATAAACTCTATGCAACTCGACAATATTTTGATCACAGATGTCGCCTTGGTTCGGATGGCTCACTGCCTTTACAAAAGCAAGATATGGCGAAGATTTGGAACTTTTTGATGCAGAAACAAGGATGTTGGTATCAATAAAAACCCTCACTTGGATTCTATCTCCTCACGGATTTCTTTCACCATGTTTATGACGTCATCTTCCGTGTTTAGTCCTGCCTTTTCAAATGCGCCCATCATAGCATTTTGTAATGCGTTCATCGCATAAACCGCAGAGTTCATCATGATTACCTGATTTTCTTTGTAAATAAGGGTAACGCGATCCCCGAGCTTTACGCCCAGTTTTTCCCGGATATCCTTCGGAATGGTAATTTGCCCTTTTGACATTAATTTTGCGTTTTCCACCAAAATTGTTGTATCCATTTTTCCTCCTACAATTCCTATTATTCCTACTTTTTTATAGTATACCATATGTTTTGGAAATTTGCAAGGATTTATTTGCCCCTACAAACAACACAACCAGGTCAATAATTTCAGTTGACAATTTTGACAAAATATGATATAGTTGACTAAAATCAATTCGACCTCCTTCCCGGAGATGGTCCCATGGAAAAGATTTACGTTGTGGGTCATTCCAAGACCAACCTGGATAACCCGATCACCAAGATTTATAACAAATTCTTTCTTGCCTTCATCATTTCCAGGAAAGATGACGCCATTCTGGATGTGGAGGCGCCCTTTATTCTGAAAATCACCAACGTTTTTGTGAAAGAACTCTTTGTCGGCAGGAATTTCGTCAAAGATGAGGACAAAATCCTTGAGGACATCCGCTCATCTTATATCGGAGATTCGCAACGATCCGTCATTGTCGCTTACAAAGACGCCTTGAAAAAATATATCAAACTCAGGAATTAATACACTTGCTTACGGTTGAATAGCTCAGTAACCAAGGTCTAAAATTCTACCCACTGTTTTTTGTGCGTACATTTTAGATCTTTTTATTTTCATGATTTCCCGTTTATATTTTTAAAAGGAGGAGTTGTATGATTTTAGGATTACCGGCAATTTTAGGATTTTTACCGCTTGTGATTTACCTTGTCTTCGCCTTTAAAGGGAAAAATCTTCTGGGCACCGTCATCGTCTGCGTGATTGCGGGCGCTGTCCTGACGGGGCAGACGCCCGTATCCCTCTCGGTTGCCATCTCCAAAGGCGTCGCTTCCTTTCTCGGCCTGATCGGCTTTATCATCATGATGGGGGCCGGTCTCGGGGAAGTTTTGACCGAAACAAAAGTCGCGAGGAATCTTGTGGCGATCCTGATCAAGAAAATCGGGATCAAAAATCAAAATCAGGCGATTCTTGTCACGATGTTTATTTCTACACTGCTTGTAGCTCTGCTCGGGACCCTGGCCGGCGCAAACGCCATGATCGCGCCCATCATTATACCTATTGTTGCGAGCTTTGGACTCACGCCCAACGCGCTTGCGGTGATTCTGCACGGCGCGGGGGCCTGCGGGCTTTTCATCGGGCCGTTTGTACCTCCGGTCATTACGCTTTTGGGGCTTACAAAATTGCCCTACGCCACATATTTGCTGCAAGTGGGATTCCCGGTGGCGGCGCTCGTTTTCATTACCACCTATTTTGTGGGGAAATCCGTTCAGAAAAAATATGCGGGAAAAGAGTCTTATTCCGAAGAGGAAAAAAGCGATGGCGGGATATTTACCGCGACGCCGCAGATCAACCGGGCGACCTGCGTCTTTATCGTTCTCATGATTCTATTGCTGGGCTATGGTATTTTTGCCAAGGCAGGCGCCGCTTACGCGATTTTCGTCATGCTGGCCGTGGCTTTTATCACGGGTATTGCCGCCGGAATGCCCCTGGAAAACATCATCAACTGCCTGACGAAAGGGGCCACAAAGCTCTTTTTCCTTTTCTTTATGTTTGTGCTCTATGATCCTTTCTTGAATTTCGTAACGGAAACCGGCGCTTTCGATACGTTGGCAAATATTCTCAAACCGCTGATTGAAGTGGGCGGCGACATCGGTTTTATCGTCATCAGTACGCTCGTGGGGATTTTCGGCGTTTCGGGGGCCGCCGTGGCGCAATCCGTCGTTCTCAACGACCTTTTCAGCGCCATTGTCCACGACATCAACCTGCCCATGACCATCTGGGCTACGGTTCTCCTGATCGGCTCCCAGATTACGTCTTTCGCCTATCCTACGGGGGACATGATCGGACAGATGGGCATCGCCCGTTCCAAAGACGTAAAGAGCATGATCCGGAACGGCGTGACCGTCACGGTTGTCATTGTCCTCTATGTGGTCGTCCGGGCGATCATATATTCCATATCCAAGTAAAGGAGGCGTCCCATGGAACAATTGAAAGAAGATATTCTGAAAATCTTGAAGAAGTACAGCGGGATAAAAGGCTTTATCCTGCGGGACGCCGGGGGCATCCTGATGAAAGTCAACGAGGACGAGGTATTCCCTGCCGCGAGCATCATCAAGCTCTATATTTTGGGCGCGCTCCAGAACGAGGATTTTTCCACGCGGATCAAACTCAAAAAAGAAGACAAGGTCGGAGGTTTCGGAATCCTCCAATATTTGAACGACGGTCTTTTTCTTTCCGTGAAAGACGCGGCGGTCTTCATGATTGCTCTCAGCGACAATACGGCCACCAACATTCTGATTGATTTCATCGGCTTGGGGGAAATCAACCGGTATATTCAAAAAATCAATGCCAAAGGCACCGTTCTCGGGAGAAAAATGATGGATTTGCAGGCAAAACAGGCGGGCCTCGAAAACTACACGACGCCCGGGGATACGTTGGAAATATTGGATATCCTTTGCAAAGATTCCGAAAAATTGGAAATCTTAAAAACCCAGGCCTGTAACAACAAGCTCCCGCTTTTTTTCAACGGCGCCATCCCCTTTGCTCATAAAACGGGCGATCTCGACGGCATAGAGCATGACGCGGGCAGAATGTTTTTTAAAGACCGTTGGGTGGACGTCCTTGTGTTCACAAAAGAGCTGGAAACGAAAGAAGACGGGATCCGGATCAACAGTGAAATCGGCAAGTTGGTCTTTACCGCTTTTCAAAACCTTGGGAAACAGGAGTAACGCATGGCTTTTGATTTGGTACTTGAAGGAGGGACCGTCGTATTCGGCGATCTGAGAAAACCACGGAAACTCAATATCGGAATATCGGGAGAAAAGATCACCGAAATCGGGACGCAACCGCTCCCGGGGCGGCGTAAGATTTCAGCGGCGGGAAAATTTGTCGCGCCGGGTTTTATCGATCCCCATACCCATTCGGATTTGTCCGCTTTTTTCCCGAAAAAAATGACCGGCAAGCTCTTTCAGGGCGTCACAACCGAAATCAACGGAAACTGCGGCATTGGCATCTTTCCCTGCCGCCCCGCTTATCGGAGCGAATTTATGAGTTTTGTCGGAGATCATTTCTTCCTTCCGCCGGGAAACTTTCCCGTGGAAACGCTGCAAAGCCTGGGTTCATTGAGAAGGAAATGGGAAACGGAGGGCTTTATTCTTAACCACGGGTGGCTCGTTGGGACCGGTTGTCTCCGGATCGGCGTCGCGGGGTTCAGTCGCGCGGAACTGGATCCCCGGGAGCTGGAATCCATGCGCTCGCTCCTTGAAAATGAACTGCAAGCGGGCGCTTTAGGCGTTTCTTTCGGGTTGATCTACCAACCGGGGAATTTTATTTCAAGGGAAGAGATCCTTTCGATTCTCCGCTGTGTCGGAAAATATGACAAAATCGCATGCTTTCACATCCGCAACGAAGGGGAGAGGGTGGTGGAAGCCATCAAGGAAGCGCTCGGTTACGCGAAGGAAAGCGGTTGTAAAATTCAGATATCCCATTTGAAGATCATGGACCGGAATCTCTGGGGCCGGTCCCGGGAGATTTTGGATTTGCTCGACGCGGCGGGAAAGGAGGGGGTACGGGTCGCTTTCGACCAGTATCCCTATACGGCCACAGCCACAAATCTGCTGGTTTTGCTTCCGGAATCGCTTTTTGACGGCGACGTGGAAACATTGATCACAAAAATAGAATCCTTTACCTCGGAAGAAAAAAGAGAAATAGAAAGGATTGCGGAGAAAAGAGGAGGCCCGGAGCATATTCTGATCTCCGCCAGCTTTCTCCCGGAAAATCGTTTTTCCGGCATGACCGTGAAAGAAATATCGGAAAATCTCTCTCTGAGTACGGCCGATACGGCGCTGTGGTTGATCCGGGAAAGCAGGGGCCGCGCCAGGGCCATCTATTTTTCCATGTCGGAAGAGGATATGATTTCCTTTATGCAAAATCCGGCGGGTTTGATCGGGAGCGACGGTTCTTCTTTTCCCGCGGAGGAAGACGGAGATTTCGGAATTCCTCATCCGAGGAATTTCGGGACCTTTCCGCGTTTTATCCGCATGAACCGGGAGCTGAATCTTTTTTCCGTCGAGGAAATGATTCATAAAATTACTTTAAAACCGGCGGTTACATTGGGGATCGCCGGAAGAGGCCTCATTGAAAAAGATTATTTCGCGGATATCACGATCTTTGACTATGAGAAAACCCGTGACGGCGGAACCTTCTCAAACCCCTGGCTTCCCAACGCCGGGATTACAGACGTGATTGTCAACGGCGCCCCGGCCTTGGAAAAAGGAGTTCCGACCGGCAATCGAAGCGGAAGATTTTTGCCATAATATGAGTCGCCCCGGAAAATTCCCGGGGCGGCGCGTTTTTTGATTGATTTCGATTTACTTCACCAGTTTTTCATAGATCGGAAACTCGTCGAAGGTCGCGAAATAATCCTTCGGCGTTTCAGCCCTGCGGATCAGCTCAAAGGATCCGTCGGTTTTCAGGAGAATCTCAGCGGAACGCAGTTTTCCGTTATAATTGTAGCCCATGGAAAATCCGTGGGCTCCCGTATCGTGGATCACCAGCAGATCCCCCGTCTCCACCGCCGGCAGCTTTCTGTCGATCGCGAATTTATCATTATTTTCGCATAAGGATCCCACCACGTCATACAGATGATCTTCGGGCGCGTCTTCTTTCCCGACGACGCTGATATGATGATAGGCCCCGTACATGGCGGGTCGCATGAGATTTACCGCGCAGGCGTCAACGCCCACATAGTCCTTGTAGATATGCTTTTCATGGACCGCTGTCGTCACAAGGCAGCCGTAGGGGCCCGTCATGAAACGGCCGAGTTCCGTATAAATGGCGACGTCGGTCATGCCGGCAGGATCGAAAATTTCCTCGTAGACTTTCCGCACGCCCTCTCCGATGATTGCGATATTGTTCGCTTCCTGATCCGGCCTGTAAGGGATCCCGATTCCTCCCGAAAGGTTGATGAAGCGGATATTGGCGCCCGTTTCCTTTTTCAAGGTCACGGCCAGTTCAAAGAGCACTTTGGAGAGCATGGGATAGTAGTCGTTGGTGACGGTATTGCTTACGAGAAAGGCGTGAATTCCAAATTCTTCGACGCCCTTTTTTTGGAGGATCCGGAAGGCTTCCGTGATCTGCTCTTTTGTCATCCCGTACTTGGCGTCGCCCGGATTGTCCATGATGCTGTTGCTGATCTGGAACAACCCGCCGGGATTGAAACGGCAGCAGATTTTTTTCGGCAGCTTTCCGATGGTCTTTTCAAGATAATCAATATGGGTAATATCGTCCAGATTGATAATGGCGCCGAGCCTGTTTGCCAAGTCATACTCCATGGCCGGCGTATTGTTGGAAGAGAACATGACGCCTTCCCCGGTAATACCCAGGGCTTCCGAGATCATGAGCTCCGTCAGGGAGGAACAGTCGCAGCCGCAGCCGTATTCCTTGAGGATCCCGATCAAAAACGGATTGGGCGTCGCTTTCACGGCAAAATATTCCCGGTACCCCTTGTTCCAGGAAAATGCCTCGTACAGAGCCCGGGCGTTTTCCCGGATTCCTTTTTCGTCGTAAAGATGGAAGGGCGTCGGATATTGACGCGCGATCTCCCGCAGTTTTTCAGGCGTTGCAAATGGTCGTTTTTTCATGATTCCCCCTCGTTAAAATAAAAATCCGAATCGCATTTCAAACATCAGTTTATTCTTTCTGTCCACATCATTGGTAAGAAACAGCGTGACCGGTCCCACGAACGTATCCCAGCCGATCCCCACGCCGTATCCCTTTGTGAGATCGTCGCGCAGATTCCGGTTTTCCTGATACAGAAAACCGTCGGAATGATAGGCGAGCACATTGTATTTTCCCAGAAGATACAAGGAATTCCTCAGCTTGTACTGGACGCCCGCGCCGACGGTATAATATTCGTCGGCGTATCTGCCCATGATCGGAAGCCCGAAAAACGTGATGTGGTCTTTCACGTTGACGTTTCTCCCGCCGCCGATCCGGAAGAGATCTTCCGTCCGGACATGACTTCCCGTGATCTTCCCGTAGGAAGCGCCGAGGTTGAAAGAAAAATCCTTTGTCAGCTGAAAATAGAGGTCCGACTGGATTTTATAGCGCATATAGTCGTCGGCGCTGTGTATCGCCTCTCCGTAGAGAAAAACGCCCTTTTCCGGAAAAATCCGGTTGTTGAGCGTATCCACGGCCAGATAGGCCCCTGTCAGAAGGCGTCTCGTCTTGTTTTCGAAAGCGCCCGGGGTTCTTTCTCCGCTGTCATAGGTTATTTTTCCATATTCGGCTGTCATCGTGGCGCCGAGTACAACCTGCTTGAACAGGGAGGTGAACAGATCCATGGTTCCCGCGAATTTTTCCGAGCGGTACGTCGAAGTGTTTTCCCCGGCCCGCCGGATAAAAAAAGGATTCTGCTCGTAGCCCAGCGTGAAGGTTGTGCCAAATTTGACCCGCATGGAATCGTAATAGGAAGAATTCCCCAGGGATACTTTCGGATAGGTCGAGAGTTCTCCGGAAATGCTGTAATTGCGATTCCATACGCCGTATTGGGGAAAATTCACAAGCACTTTCATACCGGCCCCATAGCGGGACGCATAGCCCAACGCCGCGCGGACCCTTATATCATGCTGTTCCAGCACATGGAACGTCAGGGTCGTACCCTCCAATTGATAAAGCACACGGTCGATATAGGGGATACTGTAAATCTGTTTCGCCCATTTGTCGAGATCTTCCCGGGACAGGATGTCGTCTTTCCCCGGGCGTAGTTTTTGAACGTTTTTTAGCGTCAGGGCTCTGTTTCCCTCGAGAACCACACGGTCAATCTCTTTGTCCTTCTCCGTCAGCCTCTTTTCTTTGATTGAGGCGAAACGGGCGGGATCCCCCAGGGATTTGAGGATCTCCCCGTATTTCATGGCGCTTTCATACCCTTTCGCCACAAGGGGTTCCATGTCGGTAAAATCCATGGTCTTGTGTCCCTGCACGTCGGGGACGATCAGGATCGTCGGCAGTTTTTTGAGGAATACCGTGTTCATATCGCCGTGATAAGAGCTCAATTGCTCCACGACGTTGAACATGTTGGAATCGTCGTCAATGACAATCGGAGCGGTGCTGACGTCGACGGCGATGACAATGTCCGCGCCCATCCGGATGGCCAGATCTACGGGAAAATTGTTCGTAATGCCGCCGTCCACATAAAAATGTCCTTTGTCTTCCACCGGCGGGAATACACTGGGAAAAGACATGCTCTTTAAAACATTCAGGGCCAGATCTCCTTTTTCCGAGACGGCGGGACTGCTTGTCTGCAGGTCCGTCGCCACCGCCCGGAAGCGGATGGGCAACTCGTCGTAGTCTTCTATGTTTTCCGCCCGGGAAAAAATATTCTTCAGATCAAAATATGTCTGTTGATTGGAAACGAAGCCCCTTGGCAGCGACAGCTGAAATTTGTCCGTCACGCGAAAATTGAGGGGGTATTTCTCAAAGGTCAGCTTCTCATAGGCGTCGGTGAAAGGACGCTTTCGGGTGTCTGTCGTGAAAGGACTCGTAAAATTGGAACGCAGGAGAATCGACTCTATTTCCTGTGGAGAATAGCCCGTCGCGTACATGGCCCCCACAAAGCTCCCGATGCTGGTCCCCACAATGAGATCCAGCGGCACATTGTATTTTTCAAGGACTTGCAACACGCCGATATGGGCCGCCCCCTTGGCGCCGCCGCCGCTCAAAACCAGGGCGATTTTCGGCTTTCCGGGGGAAACGTTTGCCTTCGGTTTTTTTTGGATAAAATCGGATTTTTCGGAAAGGATGGTTTTTTTCAGCGCTTCCAGTTCTTTCTTTTTTTCCAGAAGTTTTTCGATTTCGCCGTCTATGGCTTTCAGACGTTCTTCTTTTGTAAGGGGGACATTTTCACAATAAATAGAAAAAGGAAACAAAAAAGACAATACGAAAAAAATCAGCGCTTTTCTCATCCAATTACCCCGTTTTCAGTATTTAAAATAGTATACACCGATTTCGACACATTGTCAACGAGTTTTTCGCATTCTCCTTTCTAAATCCTCCATCCTCAATTATCTTCAGTGTCCGACAATTGCGTGGAAAGATACCGCTCCCCGGAATCCGGCAGAATCACCACTATGAGTTTTCCCGCGTGCTCTGGTTTCTGTGCCAGTTGAAGCGCCGCCCAGACCGCGGCCCCGGCGGAAATCCCCGAAAGGATCCCTTCGACTTTGGCCAGTTTTCGCGCCGTAATAAAGGCGTCCTCATTGGTCACCCGGATGATTTCATCGAGAATCGAGCGGTTCAGGACCTTGGGGACGAATCCCGCGCCGATGCCCTGAATCCGGTGGGGACCGGCAAAGCCGCCCGATAAAACCGGGGAGGCATCGGGTTCCACCGCCACAATCCGCACCTCTTTTTTCCGTTGTTTGAGGACTTCCCCGACGCCGGTTATGGTCCCCCCCGTACCGACTCCGGCCACGAAAATATCCACATTGCCTCCGGTATCGGACCAGATTTCTTCCGCCGTTGTCCGGCGATGGGCTTCTGGATTGGCCGGATTGTCAAACTGGAGGGGAATAAAGCTTCCGGGAATTTGGCTTCTCAATTCCTCCGCTTTTCTGATGGACCCCTTCATGCCCTCTTTACCGGAAGTGAGGACGACGTCCGCTCCCAGCATGGCCGCTAATTTTCTACGTTCCACCGACATGGTTTCGGGCATTGTCAAAATCAGCTTATAGCCCTTTGCCGCGCAGGCAAAGGCGAGACCGATGCCGGTATTTCCACTGGTGGGTTCGATAATGGTGGCGCCGGGCTTGATTTTCCCCTCCCGTTCGGCGGCATCCAGCATGGCCGCGCCGATTCGGTCCTTGACGCTTGTCATGGGGTTGAAGGCTTCTACTTTGGCCAAAACCGCCGCGGGAAAACCCGCCGCCAGCTTGGACAATCTTACCAGGGGGGTGTTGCCTCGCGCTTCCACAATGGAATCGAAAATATGTCCCCTGTTCGCGTAATTATTTTTCACGTTTCTCTCCTTTTTTGACTTTACGTACCCCATGCCCCCTTCTCAAGGGGGGGCCGAGGGCCGGGGGTTGCGCGTCCTCAAATCGAATACTCGCTCTCCTGATTGATATCATACGCCAACATCGCCATGATCCTCTCCTGAATTTCCACAAGCCCCGGATCCGTCCTTGCCCGCGGACGCCTTGACGCCACCGGAATCCGGTTCCGGATCGCGCCGGGACTCGGCGAAAACACCACGACCTCGTCGGAAAGATACACGGCCTCCTGCACTTCATGGGTTACAAGGACCACGGTCAAGGGCTTTCCGATCTTGTTTCGCTCGTTCCACAGCCGGAGCAGGTCATCTTGCAGCTTTTCTCTTGTCAGGGCGTCCACCGCCGCAAAGGGTTCGTCCATCAGGATGATCTTCGGCTCCACGGACAGCGCCCGCGCCAGCGCCAACCTCTGCCGCATGCCCCCTGAGAGTTGGGAGGGGTATTTATTGGCGAAATCAGCCAAATTGACTTTTTTCAAATATTCCGTCGCTTTTTCCAGAAGATCCGCTTTTTTCAGCTTCTCAGCCCCTCTGCGGCCGGCGTTTCTCAGTTGCAACGCGAAAACCACGTTATCCTGCGCCGTCATCCAGGGAAACACGGCGTAGTCCTGGAAAATCATGGCAATGTCGTGCTTGGGATGGTCTCGGAATACGCCGTTTGCCAGAGGGGAAATGAAACGGTATTTCCTTCTGTAGGCGATCTGCTCTTTCCGGGTCGCCGGCAGCGGTTCCAACACAAGTTTCCCGTCAATATGGATCGTCCCGTCCGTCGGCGCCTGGAGCCCCGCAAGGATTTCCAGAAAAGTGGATTTGCCGCAGCCCGAAGGCCCGATCAGGGATACGATTTTGCCGTCGGGGATGACAAGACTCACATTGACCAATGCGGTCAGCCCCTCTGCCAAGCCTTTTTCATTGATTACGGAAAAAAATTTCTGTATGCTTTTTGCTTCAATCATTGTATCACACCCCCCCACGCCCGCTTATTAGGGATCATCGGTTTGCAATTGTCCATACGCTACCGCCCGATTTTCCAAACGGACAGTTTGATTTCCACGTATTTCAAGACTTCTATGAGAAACCAGCCGATGAATCCGAGAATCGCCATACAGACCATCATTTCCGGGATAATAAAATAATCTTTCGCCTGGGCCAGCAGATAGCCGATTCCCCTTCGTCCTCCGTAGCTTTCTCCGATCAGGAGCATCACCAACCCCATGGAGACTCCGGTCTTCAGGCTCATGATGATGGCGCCGAAGGCATGCCAGAAATAGACCTTCCTGAGCAATGTAAACTCGCTGGCGCCGAATACGCGCGCCGACGCGAGATATCTCGGATCCGTGTCCTTAATGCCCTGGTACGTATTGAAGAGCACGGGATAAAATATACCGATAAACATCAGGAAAATATGCATTTTACTCCCGATTCCAAAAAGGATGATTGTCATCGGAACCCATGCGGGAGGCGGGATCGGCGACAACAATTGCCAAAGCGGGAGAATCCATGAACGGATTTTCAGATTCCAGCCCATCAACAAGCCGATGGGGACGGCCAGACCTACGGCAATACCAAAAGCCGCGAAGAATCGCCCCATGCTCCAGGCGATATTCAACAGCAGCTGCTTATACCATAACATATACCAAAATCGTTGGGCAACGACGCTCAGCGGGGGTAAAAGGCTCTCCGGAATTACGCCCCATTTGGGGAGAAATTCCCAGAGCAAGAGCAGACCAAGCAGAATCACAAGAAAACCCGGCGTAAAAAAATTGGTCAGAGAATTCACGAGAAAGCCGCCGAGTTCTTTGGATACTCGGCGGATTCCCCGCGTTTCATAATCGTATGACATTGAATTTACCAGGAGATCCCTTTGAATTCCGGAGCGAAAAGGCCGTCTCCGGGGTTTTCTTTGATAGCGCCCTGCCGCACCAGCGCGTCCGCGTAGCCTTTCAGCCGTTCTGTGGACAAATGGATCGTGAAGCCCAGTTTGGGATTGGAGTTGATGATGGCCTGTCTGTCGACGCTCACATATTTTTGCGCGATATCGACGATGTCTGTCGCCACGGGATCCTTGAGAATCAGCGCGTTGGCTTCGTCAATGGCTTCGATAAAAGCTTTGGCGTCAGCTGTTCTCTTGGCGACAAAATCTTTGTTGGCGTTGATGGTCCGGCAAGGAGGATCGACGCCCGCGAGATTGGGATCAATTTTTCCGTCGCCGTCCGCGTCGCTAAAACCGTCAAAAATTGTCTTGTATTTCGGTTTTCCGTCGGCGTCTTTCGCCAGTAGCGCCAAGGCGACAAAAGGCTCTTCCAGAACGGCCCCTTGGACCTGCCCGGCTTCCAGAGCGGCGATGGCCGCCGCGGGGGCCAGGGTCGACAGTTCAAAGTCGATGTTGTAGTTGGTTTTCAGCGCGTCGCGAATGATGAGAACCGCGCAGCAGGTCTGGGAAAGACCGGCTATTTTCTGATCTTTCAGATCGGCGGGGGTCTTCCAGGGGGAATTCACCGGAACTACCAGCACCGAAGTACAGGGGATCTTGACCTGCGCAATGATCGTGATGGGTTTTCCCTGCCCGATCTGGCTGATGACGCCTGTGGGACAGTTGAACACAATATCCGCTTCCCCGCCCACAACGGCTGCCACGGCGCCTCCGCCGCTTTGTTTGATCTCCACGTCAAGTCCCCGCTTTGAGAAAAATCCTTTTTCAAAAGCGACGTAGAGATTCAGATGATGGGTGGAATTGGCGTCCGCCACGATGATCTTTTTGCCCGATGCCCAGAGGGCGGTGGATAATAGGGATAGTAACAGAATGAAGCAAAGCTTTTTTTTCATGAAATTCCTCCTCGTATCGTTTCATTTTTGTGAATGTTTGCCCATAGTCCTGATTGTGCGGATAAGATGAAAGCCGGGCCTAATAAAAAAATACTCCGGAAACATCCAAAGTATTTTCATCAAATGCCTGTCGGCGTTATCGGCAATCAGTCAGCCGGGATCAAAAGACCTTTTTCATGTTTCGTTTTGCGTAACCATATGAAAAGCTGTGCCTTTACGGCGGCACATACACATCATGGGGATCATACGCGCGACGTGTGTCATGATAAAATGTCTTGCCATTTTTTACTCCTTTAATCAGAAATTGTCTAATTATACAGTTTATTAGTAAATTAGTCAAATATATGTTATATATGTGGTTAATATATTTGGTATATGATAATTTCATGAAAAATGTGTTGATATACAATCTCAGGAGTTTATTGAAAGAGATTCTATTGACAAAAATCCAAGAATACGATAAAATAAAGATGTAAAGAAACCAAAATTTCAAGGAGAGAATGATGAATACAAATCCGATATCTCAAATCAATAAAGGCGAGGTTTCTGAATATATTTTAGCGGATTTGATTAAAGAGGGGTATTCCGGGGAAGAATTGCTTGCCGCCTTCAAAAAGAGGCGGAGTCTAATTAAACCTGCTGTTCAGGACATGATCAAAGATGTCTTGAATGGGAAACTCTATACACATGAGGAAGTATTCGGAGTGTAGACAAAATGACATCAGTGTTTTATAAAATATGGGCTCTCAACCTCTTTGTCGGCATATTAGCAGATCCAGGGCGCGGTTTCACATTTCAAGTCAGCCGGTTATAGATGCTTGCGGATGGGCGAATATTCGGTCTCGGCTGTGGCTTACTGTGTGATGCATAAGCAATAAAGTCTTTCGGAGGAATTCCGGAGGGCTTTTTTCGTATGACTTTTTGACATTGCGGATATGAGAATTTGATACGACAAAATTATCACTTTATAAAAATGAAGTAATGTTTAACGTTATTATAAATAAAATTACGAGCTTATGTAATCATTTTATTGCAAAAGTTCGGAAATTTTTTCGATACATTCTCTCTTCTGTTCGATTTGTGGATGTATGAAAAATTTTTGTTCATAAGCACATCGTTATGTCCTAATATATTACTTAAAGCCGCAATGTCTGTTCCGATCTTGACCAACGTGGTTGCAAAAGTGTGTCGTAGCGTGTGGACAGTCACCTTACAAACCGGTAGTGATAAACCTTGTTGGCGAATCAATTTGTGGGCTATTTGTGGTCTTTTATCTTGAAATTTTTAGGCAAAAATTCCGTCGATGGAAATATTTTTTTGCGGAATCGAAAAACGTAAAATTTCGTTGACAAGTGAGGGCAGTATGAGGTAAAATTAGATAATAGTTAGAGAGGAAACAAATCCTGCTCAGCCCGGATAAGTCAGTCGGGCGAAAGATGTGTAGGTAACAGCAAGTTTGAGTGTGGACAGTTTGTGGGCTATTATTGTGTCAAAGGCATTGAAAACAATATAAATTGTGGGATATTTAGATTCCAAATTATTATACACTATAATATTATGCCTGAATAAACAAACATCAACAAAATCTATTATCTTAAAATTCTTTATTCATCAGTGAAATAAAAGTTTTTATCTCTATACTCAACCGTGTGTAACGGTTTTTTTTTATTTTACAAACCTCTTGCTCTAACAGTCTGATTTACTCCTGGATTTAGCTGTTCCGAAGTCATTTCTTATGAAGATTATAGTGTATAATATTCATATCATATTTTTCTTCATTTTCCGAACTTTATTATTAGAGGTGGTCTCCATGAAAAAGAATCTTGTTTTTCTCATTATTGCAACAATTTTTATTACTGGATGCCTG
>JAISST010000009.1 GCA_031272945.1 Fusobacteriaceae bacterium | reverse complement strand
TCAAGGACAGCCACGCGGCGAGGGTTGTGCTTGACACGTCCACATCTCGGCAGATTTCAAGTTGAATTTGAAATCTGCCCAAATACACACGACTCTGCAACTCTACCTATGGTCATGATCTGTTTCCCATTGTACGGATAAAAACAAAAATCCCGGAATTTCCGGGATTTTTCTGATATTCGTTTTTCATGATTATTTTCATAGTCGGAGACGCAAGGCATTGCGTCTCAACAAACGGATTCCCTGTTTTTAATTGATTTCGTACCCTGCCTGTCGCAGCAATTCCTTGACGCGGTTTCTGTGCTCCATATCGCTGCACTCGATTACGAAAGTGATTTCCTGCATATTGATCCCCAGGTCGCTGTTGTACATGGTCTGCGTCAGGAAGAGAATGTTGGCTCTCGATTCCGTGATCAGCCGCACGAGACGCTCCGCTTCGCCGTAGCGGTCCTGTACTTTCACGCGGAACTCATACCGTCTTCCCTGGTTGATCAGGGCTCTGTTCAGAATCCGGTCGATCAGGGGAATATCTACGTTTCCGCCCGAAATCAGCACACAGACTTTTTTATTGCGGCAATCGACTTTTCCGGCCAAAACCGCCGCCAGGGGCGTCGCGCCCGAGCCTTCCGCCACAATCTTTCCTTTTTCCATCAAGAAGAGCACCGCGTCGGCAATCTCGTTCTCGGTGACCGTCACGATTTTGTCCACGTATTTTTGAATGATGGAAAAGGTAATGTCTCCGGGCGTCCGGACGTTGATTCCGTCGGCGATGGTTACTCCGGGCGGAACCGTCGTGATTTTTTTATTGTCAATGGATACTTTCATGGAAGGGATGTTGGCGGTCTCGACGCCGATGACCTCAATATCGGGTCTGGATTCTTTGAGTCCCGTGGCAATGCCGGAGAGCATACCGCCTCCGCCGATGGGTACCAGGACCATATCCACGTCGGGCAAGTCCTCCAGGATTTCCAGGGCGATGGTCCCCTGGCCCGCGATGACATAGGGGTCGTTGTAGGGATGTAAAAATACGGAATTTTGCTCTTTCTGGAGGGCGCATGCCTTTTCGTAGGCGTCGTCATAGGCCGCGCCGTGCAGAACCACTTCCGCCCCGTATCCCTTTGTGGCGGATATTTTGGCCAGAGGCGCCGTCTCGGGCATAACGATGGTCGAATGGATGCCCTGGGCCGTTGCGCCTAACGCCACGCCCTGGGCGTGGTTGCCGGCCGATGACGCGATGACGCCCCGTTTCTTTTCCTCTTCCGTCAGGCTCGCGATCTTGTTGATGGCGCCCCGGATTTTGAAAGATCCTGTCTTTTGCAAATTTTCACATTTAAAATACACCCTGGCGCCTTCAATTTGTTCAAAGGCGTGGGACTCGATAAGCGGGGTCTTCTTGGCGATTCCCGCTATGGTTTTTTGGGCTTGCTTGATTAAATCCAGATTTACTGTGACGCTCATGACTTCCTCCTTGCCATTGGGTCGAAATAAAAAGGTCAAAAAATAATGAATTTTTAATATTTTTTATCTGAAAATAATATTTTTTTATTATTTTCTATATTATACCCCAATTTGCTCAAGGAAGCAAGCATTTTTTTCCCGCCTCGGAAAAACAAAGGCGGCGCCAAAGAAACGCCGCATATTTTCTGTATTTTTCACATTCTCAATTGTCCGCGCTCAATCTCAATTTTCAGCGGATTCCTTCCCGCCGGGCCAGCTCCGCCAGTTCCTTCTCGCCGTAGCCGAAAGCGTGCAGGATGGTCTTTGTCTCCTGAATCGCATGAAAAAGGACGCCATTACGGCGTCCCTTGGTTTTGAACAAGATCATTTCATAAGACACATACATTTTATTCCCCGTGCGTCGCGATCCATTCCTTGTTCTTCTTTCGTCCGATTGTCAGGAAAGGAATCACGATAAATACGATTCCCACGTATCCCATGGAGCCGTAGCCGTATTTGACGATATTGGTAAGACCCATGGTGGAAATGATGACCGAAACGGCTATGGATATGATGGCGATCAAAATCCGGCGCGGGATGGGGTTTTCTATTTTGAGCATGAGCGGTGAATTCTCAAACCGCGTCACGCAACCGTACACAAGGGATACTCCGGTAGACAGCAGGCAGCAGAAAAGCGCTATACTGTAGAATACATAGAGAACCGGAAGGCCTAATTGCTGCGTTATGAAAACGGTCGGCAGCACCTGTTTTTCCAGCGTAAACTTCGAAAACCAACCGAGCAGCATGACAACAGATACCCCGAGGCCGCCCGCGTTCATCAGGAACGTAAAGAACATCGAAAGGGAAACGCTCTTTCTGGTCACGAGAGGCTTCCCCACGGCGGTGATCGCCGGGATTACGATGCATTGGAACCCCGCGTACACAAATCCGCTGCGGATGGCCGCCCATACGTTGGCTCCGGGCACGTTGGCAAAGCTTAGGGCCTGCGGTAAATCGGGCGCTTTCAAGATTCCCATAAAGAAAACGATGGCCAGGGAGCCCAGAATTCCGATCGTCAGGATCGTCGCAACCCGCGTCACAAGCTTTGCTCCGAAAATCGTCAGGAAAATGAGCGCGATACCCAACACAATCCGGGTCGTCGATTCGCTGAAATCGAACACCTGTTTGAAAAGACCGGCAGTCCCTGCTACTACGGAACCTACGGCAAATATAATCATCAGATTGATGTAGATTTCGAAAACGATAAAGAGCTTGCTGTAGGGCGCGTACAGCGTTTCGAATATTTCCCGGTGGTTTTTGAGATCCCGGGTGTTGCGCATAATAATCGCTTCCCGAAGGACGAGGGACAGGAGGCCCATGGCCAGAATTACCGCGAAAATTCCCATTACTCTCGTATTCGAAACATAATATTGCGTCGCCTGATTTCCGGTGGCAAAACCGGCGCCCGCATGGGTGCTGAACGCCACACAGGCGATGGCAAAGGCCGTGCCGGCCCCTACCGCCGCTGCTCCTACTTTCTTCTTGTCATCCATTATACTCTCCTTTTATCTTAAAGTTGTTGTTGCAGAATGATTCTGCCCTCACTCGTTACAGTTTCCGGAGGGTTTTCCATATTGATGGATCTATGGAATGTATTGCGGTTTTTTTATAGTTTTACGGAAGCGACATACGCTTCGTAGTCGTTGATTCCCTTGCGCAGGACGTTGATGTCAACGGGGAAGGCGGCGACTTTGATGTCGTTGACCGAGGCAGCCTTGGGCAGCACTTTTGTCTCGATCTGTTCGGGGGTCGCGTCAAAGGCCTTGTACGTTACCGGCAGGTCGATGCTCTTGTAGAAGGGCAAAAGTTTGTTGATTTCGTCTTTTCTGTTGTCGACCATCAACGAAACCAGTACGCCGTAGGATACGATCTCGCCGTGCAGGTGGGTTTCATCAATTTCGGGGATTGTCGTAAAGCCGTAGAAAATCGCGTGAGCGATACAGCTGTTGTAATCGTTGATTACATAGTAGGAAACGACGCCCGTCGTCACGATAATCGTCAGGATTACTTCCTCCAGGTCGCTGGAAACCACATGCTTCTTGCAGTCTTCGAGTCCTTTGGTCCCGTACTTTACGAGGGGTTCCTGGCACAATACGGAAAGGGTCACGCCCATTTGATTCGAATGGTCCAGTTCCTTGCCGCGGGCGGAAAATTCAGGCTCGTAGCCTTTGGCCAGCGTGTCTCCGATTCCGGCCCAGAGATATTTCACAGGGGCGTCGGCGATGACTTGGGAATTGATGAAACTGTGCTCCGCGGGGGCGTATCTCCAGCAAAGTTCTTTCATTTCGTGCGTCGGATAGTATACAACGCAGACAGACGTGACACTGGCGCAGGTAGACGCGATGGTGGGGAAATTGAAAAGGGGTTTGCCAAGGTCGTTTGTGAGCATTTTGCAAGTATCGAGGGCCTTTCCTCCTCCGAAGCCGAAGACCATGTCCGCTTTCTGTATAACGGGGTTCTTTTTCAATTCCTCCACATTTTCATAGGTGGCTTCGCCGCCGTACCAAATCGTATCGAGAACCTCCAGTCCGCTGCCTTTGATGGCTTCTTTCACAAGTCCCGCCGCCTTTTCAAGCGCGGTCTTTCCTCCGATGAAAACAACGGTCTTGCCGAATTTTGAGCAGATTTCAGGGACTTTCGCGTAAGCGTCGGCGCCGATCGTATAAGCCGGCAAAAATACACTTTTACTCATTTTCCTTATTCCTCCTTTGTTTATAGATGTTTATCGGGTATAAATTTGTGGTATTCTTAAAAGTATAGCATATCTTTCCAAAAAAAGATACCCCCTATTTTTGGGGATATTCAAAAATTGGTCATACCATTTGGATAATAAACAATTTTCACGCAGAGCCACAGCCGGGGCTTATTTTTCGTCCGGTCCGGAAATTAAAACGTGCCTGAAGCGTAGTATTGATAAAAGTAGCACTTGATTCCGCCGTTATAGAGCTTTCTGTTCTTCGTCGCCTTTTGGCCGAAATTCTTTTCAAAATCCTCATCGGCCGTGATCACGTACCATGACCATTGAGGAATCCGCTGCCGACAGGTATTTCCCAGCTTCCGGTACAATTCCGCCGCCCGTTCCCTGTCCAGAAGCCTGTCCCCGTAGGGGGGATTGGTGATCATGGCCCCGCGATTTTCGGTTGGCGCGATTTTTTCAAAATCCCGGACCTCAAAGCGGATATCTTCCAAAATTCCCGCTCGCCCGGCGTTTTCCCCGGCGATCCGGATTGCCTCGGGGTCACTGTCCGACGCGTAAATCCGGACGGGTTTTTCCCTGTCTTCCCGGGAGTAAGCTTCATCCCTTGCGTTTATCCAGAATTCTTCCGGAATGCATTTCCATTTTTCCGCCGCGAAATTCCTTTCTGCGCCGGGGGCAATATTTCTCGCGATCAGGGCCCCTTCCACGGCGATTGTACCCGTGCCGCACATGGGATCCAGAAGGGGCGTCGCCCCTTTCCAACGGGAAAGCAGGACAAGAGCCGCGGCCATGGTTTCCTTCAGAGGGGCTTCGTTGATGAGCTTCCGGTATCCGCGCCTGTGCAGCGCCTCGCCGCTGGTATCGATCATCACGGCGAAAATATCCTTGTCGCCCTGGATTTTCACGGCGTAGGTCGCGCCTTTTTCGGGAAACACATCAAGACGGTAACGGGTTTTCAACCGTTCCACCATGGCTTTCTTTACGATTTTTTGTATATCCGATTTTGAAAAAAGTTTGCACTTGACGCTGGACACCCAGGAGACCGGGAAGGCGCCGTCAATGTCGATGACTTCCTCCCAGGGAATTTTCTTGATTTCCTGAAACAGTTCCTCAAAACTCAGCGCCTTGAATTCTCCCATTTTCAAAAACACCCGGTCCGCCGTGCGCAGATTGATATTGGCCTTGGGAATCAGGGATAGATCCCCCCGGAATTCCACTTTTCCATTCCGGGTCTCGATGTGCTCAAAGCCGAGGGCGGCGCACTCGTCCCGCACCAGAGATTCGATTCCCATGGAAGCCGAGGCCACAAAGGTCCGGCTTTCTCCTTTGTACTGCGTTTCAGAGTATTGTTCCGTTTTCATTTTTTTCCCTTTTTTCCAAAAATAAATGATAGATCAGGCGGACGACGCAGAGGATCGGCACGCCGAAAAACATCCCCACGGGCCCGAAAAAACTGCCGCCTATGAGAATTGAGAGGATGACCCAGAACGTCTTAATGCCCATGGTCTGGCTGACGATCCGGGGCCCGATGAACCAGGAGTCGCAGAACTGGGCCGTACAAATGGCCAAAAGCATCCAGATGACTTTCCCCGGTTCCGACACGAGCACGAGAAATACGGATATGGCGCCCGTCAGGATGGATCCCACATAGGGAACCATGTTGCCGATGAGGATCATGATCGACGAAAGAAACGCGTAGGGAACTTTGGCGATCAAGGTCACGATGAGGATCAGCCCCGCCACAAAGACGGAGGCAATGACCCTGCCCCAAATGTAACTGAGCAGAGAGAGACGGGATTTATCCGCGAAATCATAGACAATCTCGCTGCGGGTCCCGCCGAATACTATTTTCAACCCATTTTTGATGATCCGGATGAAATAGTCCTTGTCCAGCAGAATCAAAGCGCCCATGAAAAAGCCGATGAAGAACTTTGTGATGGCCACGGACCACCAGAAAACGTTCAGTACGAAAGAGAAGCCAAAGTCTCTGAATTTTCCGAGATTCCGCCGCACAAAACCCGTGATTGCCTCCTGGATCTCGCTCTGGGCGATCACATCGATCTTTTTATCCCGGAGAAAATCGAACACGCGGTTCAAGAGTTTTCCGGCCTGTTCCTGAATAAAGGGAATCTTGTCATACAACTCCCGGCAGCTCTGTACGACTTCCGGAATGATGATGCTGATAAATCCGATGATGATCAGAAGAAATATGATGACGACCACCAGTACCGCGAGCCAGCGTTTCATATTGAAATGACTCTCGGTCTTTTTGACGATGGGCTCCAGAAACACCGCCGTAAAAAGCGCGTACAAAAGCGGCGTGAAATACCCGATGTACTGGCTGAATACAACGCTGACCTTGTCGTACTGCTGCAAAAAACTCTGGACGAGAATAAAAAGGATTCCGATCAGAATAATTTTTAAAAACGGTATTTTTTTTCCGGGTTCATGATAGTTTTCCATTGAATTTCTCACCTGTATTTTTATTCATTTCACAACGTAATCAATTTCCGTCGCTTCTTTTCTTTCTCCGGTAATCTTGATGATCAGTTCGTCGGGAATCCCGATGATGGTCTCGCCCGGATTCTTGATCCACCCCTGCTTGACGCAGAGTTTCCGGGGGGAATTGGACGACGTGACCCTGACCATTTTCTCCAGGAACAGGACGTTGACTCCGCCTAAAACCGTATCTACAAAGAGGTTTTTCTCCTCCTGTACCAGGGGCAGCACGTATTGCAGTTTTCCCGAAACGTAAATCTCCGCCGAAGCCGCCGGTTCCGTTTTCATACGAAAGGCCGCCGTTCCCAGCGTACAGAATACGGCGAGCAAAAACCCGTACAGGATCAGATCCCCTTTTTTGAAGTACCTTTTTGCTGTATTTCCCATCAAAAGTCCCCGCTCCCTATTTTTTCCCCCATATTGACTTTCGTTTCGAGACCTTTTTTTGTATTTTCAAGGATATCCGCGTCCACGGCAAACTTGTTTTTTTCGAAAAGCAGGATGCAAGTGGATCCTCCGAAGGAAAAATATCCCTTTTCCTCCCCTTTCCGGACTTGGGTTTGGCTCCGGTACGTCTGGGTAATCCTCCCCACAAGGGTGGCGCCGACCTCGAAAAGAGCGATTGCGCCCGCTTTTTTTGTCGTGAGGAGCGCGTACTCTCTTTTGTTTTCAAAGAAAATATCGAGCCGGTCCCGGATCGCCAGAGGCGACACGGAATAATAACTTCCCTCTATTTTCCGGCAAGCGCCGACAAACCCGTCGGCGGGAAAGTGGAAGCGGTGATAGTCGGCCGGGGCGAGACGCACAAAAACCACGGCGCCCTCCGCGAAGCGCTCGGCGGATTCCCTTTCTCCGAAAAGTTTTTCGACGGTCAGGCTGTTTCCTTTGATAAAGAATTCCCGCGTCAATTCCATTCGCTCAAAAGCGAGAATTTTCCCGTCGGCCGGAGAAACGAGAGTCCCCGGGGTTTCGTCCACGGACCTTGCGGTCTCCTTCAACTCCCTTATGAAAAAATCGTTGAATGAATCAAAATCTTCCGGGCTTTTTTTCGCTTCCGAGAGATCAATTCCGCAACTTTCCGCGAAAGGCAGGATCAGCTTGCGGGAGGCGGGAGCGTCCATCCGCTTTCCGTACAGGTCCGACAGAAACTTCCGCCGTACGAGGGCATAGAGGGACAGCTTTCCCAGCGGATTGTGGTACAAAAACCGCAGCCATTTTTCCCCGGGAACCTTTTCCCGCAGGATTTCCCCCGTTTTCCTTTCGACGTAGCGGATTGTCAGATCGTCCATATCACAGATGTTCTCCCGTTTTGATTTCCTTGATCAGGCCGTATTTCAACTTGATGAGGTCATTGGACAAATCCACCTTGTAGTTGTGGGGATTTTCGAGACGCTGACGTTCCTTTGAGAGCGTCTTCAGATTGTCCAGATAATACTGCCGGGATCCGGCGATGTCATAGAGGGCGTCATACTCTTCCCGCTGGATTTCTCCTCCTTTGACATAGGTCCTCGTCAGTTTTTTGGCCGTGTAATGTGCGCCTTTGAGCGTGCTGTATTTGAATTCATATTTTTCATCCCGGATTTTGATGGTCCCGTTTTTGAGAAGTTTCTCCCGGTCCCCGTCTTTTTCCGTCAGGGTGATGAGATCCGCGTAGGCGAGACCCTCATTGTCGTAGATCCTGTACACTTCCTTGAAGCCGGGATTCGAGATCTTGATGATGTCTTCGGATAATTTGATGACGGGTTTCCCGTCAATTTCGACGATTTTGTAGACGCCGCCGAAGCAGGGATAGGATTTGCTGACCGCGATGGCGTCCCCGACGCCGTAGATATCCACGCAAGCGCCCTGTTCCTTCAGAGAGCGGATCAGTTCCTCGTTGAGGGAATTGGTCAGGAATATCTTCGCTTTTTTCATCCCGGCTTCGTCCAGCAGCTCCCGGCATTTCTTGGAAAGATAGGCCAAGTCGCCGGAATCAATGCGCACGCCGTAGGATCCGGGGTAGGAGTCGTCGATGCCCGCGTCCTGGAAGGCCCGGATCGCGTTTTTGATGCCGGTCTCCACGACGTTGTAGGTGTCGATCAGGAGGATCAACGCGTTGAGCCG
>JAISST010000154.1 GCA_031272945.1 Fusobacteriaceae bacterium | reverse complement strand
ACGAAGATGATTTTTTTCATAATTGCGTGTTTCCTCCTCTTTAAAAAAATCGTGTCAATTCTGCTTGAAGATTATCACAGAAAACACGATTTGTATATTAGAGAGGCTCTATTTTTTTTCACGATCTTCATTTTTACAGAGCATTTTTGGGCTTTACGATATCAGAGGGTCTATTATATTGACTACGCAGTCACTTGATTTTACCGGTGAAATCGCTCAATTTCAGCCTGAAAATAGAATATTTTACAAATTACTCAATATACTGAGCAATCTGTAAAACATACTAAGTAATCTGTATATCGTAAAACAATTTCTCTTTCTATGTATTTTCTCGGCCTGAAAAAATGAGCGGGACGGGCAAGCCCGTCCCCTACGGGATGACTGAATGCGCAAATTTTCATTCAATGATCCGGAAAGATTTCCGCGTACTTCCCGCTCTTCTTGATCAGGTCCAGATAGACGAGCAACTCGTTTTTATTGGCGACCTTCAGTTTCTGGTACAAATGCGTCGAATGGACCCGCAGCGTCCCTTCGGAAATAAACATGGCCTTTTTGATGTCCTCGCTATTCCTGCCTTCGGCGTAATACTGGAACAGCACCATTTCCGTAGGGGTCAGGGTCCTTGCCGCCGCGATAAAATCATCGAGGATATTCCGGATGATTTCCGTTTCGCCCCGGAGTTCCTGGCCCGCTTCATGGGAATCCAGCAAGCGTTTGATCAAAAGGTCCACCTCAGGAATGTTCGTACGGATCTCCCGGGGAAGAATCTCCCCGCCGAGTTTCGCGGTTTGCTCCGTGATCGGCCGAACAATTCTTTTGCTGATGTAGACGGCAAAAAGAATGCCGATCGCCAAAAATATCACAAACATCGCGGTCAACATGAGTCTTTGCCTATTGACAATGGCGTCAAAAGCCTGTTTGGGGATTGCCGTCATCACGGAAAATTTCTGGGCCTCGAAAGGCGAGCCTTTGGCGTAAAGACTGATGGTGTCGTGGAGGCCCAAAAGCGTCTCGACGCCCTGTCCTCCGTATATTTCCAGACCGCTCAGCATCCCTTGATACGTGAATGTCGCTTCCCGCAGCTCCGCTCCGCTCGGCGCCAATGTACCGGAAATCAGCGCTTTTTCCGTAAAAATTCCTCCGTTGTCGTAAAGGGAAAACAGGTGGATCGTCCCCGGAAGCGCGTCAGGAGGCGGATCGAACAACGAACGGAAGTGCATTTCGCTGACCTCAAAACCACAGACGCCGAGAATCCCGCCATAGGAATCGGGAATGGGGATCGAACAGAGTAAGGCGCTTCTTTCCCCGACGTCCAGAGCATCTTCAAAGGTCCAGAAGTATTGTCTTGAAAGGGGCAAATCGGGATTATCCCTGACTTCGGCAACGGGTCCGTTGTAAAACTCCCGTCCCCCCGTATGAAACTCGAGATCCCAGCGGGCCTGGAGGGTTACGCCCGATTTAATGGCCAGGAGGGGAATTCCCCTGAGAAAGAGTTTGTTTTCCGGAATGTCTGCCATTTCAGGTTCCGCGCTGCGGAGGAACAATCCCGCCTTGGAATCCGCGGCGTCGGGCAGTTCGGGATTGACCGTCGCTTCCAGCGCCATAAAGATCCCGTTGGCCGATGAGACGTCGAGCCTTGTGGAAAGAACCGGAAGTTCCTTTTCCTCCAATATCAGAATCAGATCCGGATTTCCGGTAAGAGAGGAAAACGGAACATCCGCCCGCTCAAAAAATTCTTCGATGTCCCCCGAAAGCTGCCGCGAAAGCCGGACTGTCTCCACCGCCATGTCGCCGAAGATCTTCTCGGCATTCTGAACATAGCGGGAGTGAGCCGTCGTCAGCTCCCTCAGAATTTCCCGGGACGCCATGGAAAAGCTGCCGGTAAAGGCAAGAACGGCCAGTATCCCTGAGATCAGCGCGATGACCGATACGGCAAAAAACCCCGCTATCCGCAGACGCAGGGAAATATCGGCTTCTCGCGAAGCCCGGATCAATTCGCTTAATTTTCCTTTCATGGACATTCATCTCCGGCGAAAAAACGATGGTCTCTCGTCAAAAATTTCCCTTGAATTTCTCGAGGGCGTCGGCGCTCTCCACAGCGCCGCCTTTTTCTTTAGCTTCCAACGCCGCCTGTTGCATGGCTTTGGAGAATTTTCCCTGCAACGCGTCAAAGCCTGAAAACACCGGCGGAAAATAAAAGTGATAAACCGATTGCATAGAGATCCCTGTCAGCGTGGATTTTTTGACGTTCTTATTTTCGATGAGGGCCAGCGTATCGCTTTTGCTGAAATCCCGGATTGCCTCCTGCGTGACCGGCAAATAGCCGGCCTTCACAGCAAAAGCTGTGTTCTGCTTCGGGGATGTGAACCATTTGAGAAAGACGGCCGCCGCCTTTTCCCGCTCGAGCGTCGATTTTGCGATCAGCATGCCGCCGCCGCGCTGTACGGCGATTTTTTTCCCGCCTTTAAAAACCGGATAGGGCAGGATCTCAAATTCCACATCTTCTTTGGTATTATTGAGGTAGGTCACGGTATCGGGGTAAAACATGGCCCCGGCGGAAGTGCTGGTCACGCAGACAATCTCCCCGTATTTGGCCAGATAATTGCCGTAGTTGTCAAAAATGGCGACGGATCCCCGAACCGCCGGAATATAGTAACTGTCCCAGATTTTGCGGAAGGCCTCTCCGGAAAAATCCAGCGCCTCATCCCGGACCAGCCGCTCTCCCAACTG
This sequence comes from Fusobacteriaceae bacterium, assembly GCA_031272945.1. Classification (GTDB taxonomy): domain Bacteria; phylum Fusobacteriota; class Fusobacteriia; order Fusobacteriales; family Fusobacteriaceae; genus JAISST01. The sequence goes on along the minus strand of JAISST010000154.1, from coordinate 475 downwards.
CTCCATGCCGATCATGGCGTAATTGAAGAGCCTGTCGGGATAGTAAAAATTCTTGCCGTCATCGGGAATATCGGGCGTCTTGGCGTCGGTCCAGGCGTAATACTTTTCGCCCGCCTCTAAAATTCCCTCAAAAGTCTCGAAACACGACCAGTCTACCCCGGTTTCCGCCGCAAAGCGCTCAAAAAATGTCTTGTTCACATACAAGACTTCCGTGGACTTGGCGATCGGCAAAAGATAAAGCTTTTCGCCCCCCAGCCGACCCTCTTCCAGGAATTCCGGCACATAAGCCGACAGCTCACCTTTTGAAAACAGCGTCTCAAAATCGGCCAGCGCCCCCATTTCCGCCAAAATTACAGCCACGTCGGGATAGGCCACAGCCATATCCGGCAGGCCCGGCGCGCCGGGATCCTTGTTGGCCGCCGCGATCATTTTTTCGTTGATGACCGAAGCGTTGGCGACGCCGGTCACTTTGACG
>JAISST010000151.1 GCA_031272945.1 Fusobacteriaceae bacterium | reverse complement strand
TCTTTCTCACGGGAACCCTTATGGGGAAACTCATGGAAATCACCAACGGTGCGAAGGCCATCGCCAAGTTGATCATCAAGATCTTCGGTAAAAAATACGCCCTGATTTCCGTACCGCTTTCCTGCGCGGTTCTGGCCTATGGCGGCGTCACCGTATTCGTAGTAAGTTTCGCGGTGTTCCCCATTGCCCTGGAAATCTTCCGTGAAGCGGATCTGCCGCGAAGATTCCTCCCCGGCGCGTTGACGTTCGGATGTTCGACCTTCGCCATGGTAGCGCCCGGCGCTCCTCAGATCCACAACTTTACGCCGTCGACGGTTATGACGCAACTGGCCGGAAGACCCGTAACCCTCATGGCCGGAACCATCGTGGGTTTCCTTTCCTGCGGCGCCATCTTCGTATTGGGCGCGCTCTTCATGTTCTGGTACATTGACAAGGCAAAAAAGAACGGCGAGCATTTTGTGGCCAAAGACATCGACAAATTTGAGGTGGATGGAGAACTGCCCAGCGGTATTATGTCCCTGGTTCCCCTCGTTGTAACGATCTTCATCATCAACTTGAAAGTCGGCGGAAAGAACATCGTTCAACCCGAAACCGGCGTTTTGTTCGGCACCATCCTGACCTGGCTCCTGCTCAACAAATACCAGGACAATCACAAAATACTGAGTCATGTAGGCGACGGCTGCAAGGCCGCCATCGGTTCCATCTGCAACACCTGCGCCGTAGTGGGCTTCGGTACCCTGGTAGCCGCGTCGGCCGCTTTCCCTGTTGTTCGTGACGCCATGACCAGCATCCCCGGTCCGCCCCTCGTTGGCGTAGCGGTTGGTACGACGGTCATCGCTGGTATCTGCGGATCCGCTTCCGGAGCTTTGGGCATCGCCGCTCCCTTACTGGGTCCCGTATATCTTGCCAAAGGCGTTTCCGCCGAAGCCATTTCGAGAACCATGTCGATTTCTTCCGCGGCTTTGGATTCGCTCCCGCATAACGGCTATATCGTAACGGTTACAAACGGTATTTGTAATGAAACCCATAAAGACGCTTACGGACTGGTCTTCTGGCTCACGGTATTTATGCCCGCGGTCGGCTCGGTTATCTGCGTAATCCTGTTCTCATTGTTCCCGAACTGGCCGTAATCCGCTTTAAAATTTAATGTTGCCAAAAAGCGACAAATGGAGGTATAATATGAATAAACCTTTGGAAGGCGTAAAAGTAGTAGACTTGACATACTTCGTAGCCGGTCCCGGCACAGCCAGAATCCTTGGCGACTGGGGCGCCGACGTCATCAAAGTGGAACCGAGTTTTGGCGATCCCGGCAGAAAACTGGGCGCCAATATGACGGCCCCTGTCATCGACCGGGAGATCAATCCCGTCTATACGACCTACAATGCCAACAAAAGAGGACTCTGCATCAATCTGAAAGATCCCGAAGGGCTCAAAATTATGGACGATCTTTTGAAGACAGCCAATGTTTTCGTTTCCAGCTATCGGACAGGCGCTCTGAAACGGCTTGGGTTGGACTATGAAACACTGCACGCGAAGCATCCGCACCTGATCTGGGCGCAAATCAACGGTTTCGGCGACTACGGTCCCGCCAAAGACAACGCCGGGTTTGACACCGTGGCCTTCTGGGCCAGAAGCGGCGCCATGGCCGACTTGGTTGAAAAAGACACGTCTCCCGTGAACCCGCCCATCGGATTTGGCGACGCCACAACGGCTTGCAGCCTTTCGGGCGGTATCTGCGCGGCGCTCTATTATCAGCAAAAGACCGGAAAAGGTCAGAAAGTAATGGTATCGCTCTTATCCCAGGCCATTTGGAGCGCCAGTACGGAAATGGCAACGACCCAGTACGAGGACGTTTATCCCAAGACAAGAAAGAACGCCACGTCGGCCGTAATCAACTCCTTCAAGTGTAAAGACGGACAGTGGGTATTCGTATCGATTCTCGAACATGAACGGTATTTCCCGGTGCTCTGCGACCTTCTGGGCCGGCCGGATCTCAAGAACGACAAGTTCCTGACGACCCTCGAAGCCAAGAAAAACGCGCCTGAACTGATTGCGATCCTTGATGAGGAATTTATAAAATACACCCAGGACGAAGTTGTGGAAATGCTGACAAAGGCCGACATCGCCAACGAAAGAATCCAGCACTTCGCCGACGTCTGGAAGGACGCCCAGGCGCTGGAGAACAACTACGTGGCCGATTTCAAACACCGGAACGGAACCGTGACAAAGCTCGCCCTGACGCCCATCAAGTTTGAGAACATCGAACTGAATCCGATCAAAGACGCTCCGCTGATCGGAGAGGATTCCGAAGAAATCCTGAAAGAAATCGGGTACTCGGAAGAGACCATCAAAGCCTATCTGGAGAAAGGGACCATCGTTGTCAACAAATAGGCGGCAATCCGCTTTATGTATAGTATTAGGAGGTATCTATGGATTTTAAATTCACAGAGGCGCAATTGATGCTGCAAAACGTGGCAAAAGAATTTGCGGAAAAAGAAGTATTGCCACTTGCGGATATCATTGACAGAGAACACCGCTATCCGGCGGAAACATTTGCGAAGATGGCGGAAATCGGCTTTACCGGGATCGGGACTCCGGTAGAATACGGAGGATCCGGGGGAAATGACATTGATAAAGCGATTATTGTCTCGGAATTGGCTAAAAAATGCGCTTCTACGGCGGCCATCCTTTCGATCCATACAATTTTTGCCCAGGCAATCCTGAAATTCGGAAACGAGGAACAAAAGAAACAGTATCTGCCTTTGATGGCGGAAGGCGGCTGGCTGGGCGCCTTTGCCCTGACGGAACCCAACGCCGGATCCGACGCTGCCGCGGCTCGCACAACGGCCATTCTTGATGAAGCGACCGGAGAGTATGTACTGAACGGCACAAAATGCTTTATTTCCGGCGGCGGAAAAGCTAACGCCATCATTGTCTTCGCCCTGACCGATCCTTCCAAGGGATTGAAGGGCATGTCCGGCATTATCGTGGAAAAAGGGACGCCGGGCTTCACAATCGGAAAGATCGAGAACAAGATGGGATTGCACGGTTCGGAGACCGTGGAACTCATTTTCGACAACTGCCGTGTGCCGAAGGCGAATCTTCTGGGAAAAGAAGGCAGAGGTTTCGGAATGGCCATGACTTGTCTCGACGGCGCGAGAATAGGCGTCGGAGCGCAAGCTGTAGGAATTGCTGAAGGCGCCCTTGAAGAGAGCGTAAAATACATGCATGAACGCGTTCAGTTCGGCAAACCCATCGCCGCCTTGCAGGGCGTCGGCTGGTATGTCGCCGACATGGCCACAAAAATCGAGGCTGCCAAATGGCTGGTCTTCTATGCGGCCTGGCTGAAATCCACGGGACAAAATCATACGCAAGTCGCCGCAATGGCAAAATACAACGCGTCCATCTGCGCCCGGGAAGTCACAAATCTCGCTTTGCAGATCCACGGAGGCTACGGCTATATGAACGATTATCCGCTGGAAAGAATGTACCGGGACGCGAAAATTACAGAAATCTATGAAGGAACCTCCGAAATCCACAAATTGGTGATTTCCAGGTCCGTGCTGGGTTAAGGGGGGAGCGCATGAATATTATTGTATGTATCAAACAAGTACCCAATACCAATGAAGTAAAGATCAACCAGGAAACGGGAACGTTGATCCGGGACGGAGTGCCCAGCATCATCAATCCCGACGACAGGAACGCCATTGAGGCCGCTTTGCAGTTGCGGGACCTGAACGGCGGGAAAGTCACCGTCATCAGTATGGGACCGCCCCAGGCGAAAGAAGCCCTGCGGGAAGCTTATGCCATGGGGGCCGACGAAGTGTATCTGATTACGGACAGAGCCTTCGGCGGATCGGACACCTGGGCTACGGCTACAATTATTGCCGCGGCCATTGAAAAAATAGGCGGTTATGACCTCGTTTTCTGCGGCCGGCAGGCCATAGACGGCGATACGGCTCAGGTAGGACCTGAAATCGCGGAATTTCTTGACATTCCCCAGGTGACCTACGCCGTCGCCATCGAGGACAAAGGCGATAAACTCATCGTGACCCGAAAAACGGAAGGCGTCGATTACATCATCGAAACGCCGAAACCCGCGTTGATCACGGCGATCCAGGATCTGAACAAACCGAGATATCCCCGGGTCAAGAGAATCTTCGAGGCTTACAATACGGAGGTCGTGAAAATCCTCACATCGGAAGACCTGCCCGTGGATCCGACCCAGATCGGCTTGAAAGGTTCCCCCACCAACGTATACAGCTCCTTCGTTCCCACGAAAGAAAAGCACAGTGAGATCATCGAAGGCGCCGACAAGACAGAAAAAGCGGAAAAACTGCTGGATAAACTGAAAGCAGTCAACGTGATATAGGAGGGGGAGAATATGAGCAGAGCGAAAGTGAATCAGGATATCAACCTGAAAGATTACAACGACGTCTGGGTGATCGGAGAACAGCGGGACGGCGTCATCAGTCCCATTACGGTGGAACTTTTGGGGGAAGGCCGGAAACTGGCCGATGCCCTTGGAAAGAAGCTGGTGGCGGTCATCGCCGGCGCCGACCTGGATGAAAAAGTAAAAGAATTGCAGCATTACGGCGCCGACAGCATCATCTACGTGAAAGACAAACTTCTGGCGAAATTTTCCACCGAAGGCTACGCGCTTTCCGTCGCCAGGGTAATCCGTGAAAAAAAGCCGGAAATCGTGCTGTTCGGAGCGACTTCTCTGGGAAGGGATATCGCGCCGAGAGTGGCGGCCAAAATCGGGACGGGACTGACGGCGGACTGTACAAAATTGGCAATTGATCCTGAGGACAAGAAATTCCTGCAGACGAGACCCGCCTTTGGCGGAAACCTCATGGCGACCATCATCTGCCCCAAGAACAGACCGCAAATGGCTACCGTAAGGCCGGGCGTCATGGAAAAGGCCCCGTACAACGAAAAAGCGGGCGGCCAATTGGAGATCTATGATCCCGGACTGACGGAAAAAGATATCCGGGCGAAGTTGATCGACACAAAATCCGCGGGGAAGAAGCTTGTGAACCTGACAGGAGCCAAGATCATCGTCTCCGGAGGACGCGGACTCAAAAAACCCGAAAATTTCAAGCTGATCGAAGAACTGGCCGAAGCTCTGGGGGGAGAAGTCGGCGCGTCGAGAGCGGCTGTGGATTCGGGATGGATTGATCAGTCTCATCAGGTGGGACAGACCGGAACGACCGTACGGCCCAATGTCTATATCGCTTGCGGAATCTCCGGCGCGATCCAGCATTTGGCGGGTATGAGCGAGTCCAAGTACATCGTGGCCATCAACAAAGATCCGGGCGCCCCGATCTTTAAAGTTTGTGATTACGGAATCGTAGGGGATTTGAACGAAATCGTCCCGGCGATAACCGAAGCGGCTAAAAAGCGAAAACTGTAAAATCCTGACGGAATCGGTTTAAGGAGCGTGCGTTTCGCCGCTCCTTAAACGCATTTCGGACGCCGCGCAATAGAGAATACCAATGTGGGAAAGAACAAGAACGAAGGAGGCGTCCATGAAGATTCCCAAAGAAAAATACAAACATATTTTTGAACAATTGATCGAAATGTCCGAAGACGGTTTTATCGTTGTGGACACGGAGGGGATCGTCCGGGATATCAATGAGTCCTATTGCAATTTTTTCGGCAAGAAAAAGGAAGAAGTGATCGGAAAGACGATTCTCAATATCATTCCCAACTCCAAGATGATTGATATCGTGCAGAACCACTACCGGGAATTCGGCGTCGTCCACACATATGTGGCGGGAACATCCAAAGAACGCAAGATCATCGTAAGCCGTTCCTATGTGGAAGATGAGGCCGGCAGCGTCGTAGCGGGCGTAGCCCAGGTAAAATTCCGCCTGCAATCGTTGGACGTCGCGAAAAAACTGATGGCGGAGTATGACCAGCTCGAATACTACCGGGAGGAATACAGGAGAATGGGAAGAGGTCGCTGCTCATTCGACGACATCATCGGATCCAGCGACGCCTTTCTCAAAACGAAGATCGACGGAATCAAAGCGGCCAAGACAAGTTTCTCCGTACTTTTGACCGGAGAAACCGGCACCGGGAAAGAAGTGTTCGCAAACGCAATCCACAATACGAGTTCCCGCGCGAAAAACCTCATGGTCAGTATAGATTGCGCTTCCATCCCCGAAGAATTGCTGGAATCCGAGCTTTTCGGCTATGAGGAGGGCGCCTTCACGGGCGCGAAAAAAGGCGGAAAGAAGGGAAAATTCTTTATTGCCAACGGCGGGACGATTTTTTTGGACGAAATCGGCGATATGCCCCTCAAAATGCAGGCAAAGTTGCTCCGCGTCCTTCAGGAGCGAAAAATAGAACCCGTGGGGAGTCTCGAGAGCATTCCCATCGATGTTCGGATCATAGCGGCCACGCGGAAAAACCTCCATCAAATGATCAAATCCGGAGAATTCCGGGAAGATCTCTTTTACCGTCTGAATGTGATCAATATTGAGCTGGCGCCTTTGCGAGAGCGCAAAGACGATTCCATCGAGATCGCCAATTGTTTTCTCGAAGAATTGAACCGGGAAATGCGCACGGTGAAGGTTTTCTCCAAAGACGTGCTGAAAGTATTCCGGGAATATACCTGGCCCGGGAATATCCGGGAGCTGGACAACGTGATCAAAAGCGCCTATGCCAGTTCCGACGGCCTTTACATCGGTCTTATGGATTTGCCTTCAAGAATGGTGGCCAATAACGCGATTTCGGGAGGCGATGAAAGCAAATCCCTGCATGAACTCATGGAAAACTATGAACGGGATATTCTGGAATCGGCCCTGGAAAGAAACAATTGGAACTGCAATGAAACCGCCAGAGAAATGAAGATCCATCGAACGGTTATCTACAAAAAGTTGAAAAAATACGGCCTGACTGATAAAATCAGAAAATACGGCGTCGCCCCTGTTTTGCATTCGTAATCTCCGATCGTCTCCGGCGTTGCCTTAAGGTCCGGCTTTCCTCCCTGACATTTTCATGACATGATCCCATGGTAAAAATATACAGAACAATAAATCATGAAAAGGGAGTTGAGATAGAATGAAAAAAAGTATGGCATTGGGAGCATTGATTTTGACTCTTGCGGGAACGGCTTACGGAAGACCTTGGAACCGGGGATTCAGATACCGCACAAGCGCCCCGGGCGTTTACATCCGCTGCTATGAGAGCAGCGACGGTTATCGGGATTATCGGGTCGGTTTTACAGGCGAACAGAATCGGCGGAATGAGAAATTGTCCAAAGATCTGGAGAACCTGAGAATCACCCTGGCGGAAAAAGAACTGGAAATCCGGAAGGAATTCAACAAAGACGCCCCCGATTGGAACAAAATCGAAAAAATCAGGGTTGAGATGGCGACGGAACGCATAAAATTCCGCACGAAAATTCAGAGAGAATTTTATGAAGAACTGAAAAAAAAGGAAGCGGAACAGAAAGTCAATGAAAACAAAGAAGTAAAGGCCTAGATGGGGAAATGCAAAATACGCCTTGTCCAACAGACGGGACGTATTTTTTTGTTGTCAGGCAGGATTTTTTCGTGTATAATGATTCTGTGACGCGAAAAAAGTCATAGAAACCCAACAGAAAAAGGAACAAAACATGAACGAAGAACGCAACAATAAAAAAAAGCGGGAAATCCCGGAGTTTTATAAAATGATTTTTTCACTGGGGATTCCCATTGTCATCCAGCAGTTGGTGACTTCCTCTCTGAATTTTGTGGATAACCTCATGATCGGGCGCTTAGGGGAAAACTATATCGCCGCCGTGGGCTTTGCCAACAGTCTCTTCCGGATTTACGATCTGTTTCTTTTTGGAATCAACAGCGGCATGGGCATTTTCATCGCTCAATATTACGGGAAAAAAGATTTTGCCACAATCCGGAAAATTTTCGGTTCCATGATCCGGATCGGCCTTCTGATCGGGTTCCTGTTCACGGTGGTGGTCTTCGCGCGGGGCAGGGAAATTCTGACGGTCTATACGCGGGATCCGCTTGTTTTGGATATCAGCATGTCCTATCTGCGGCGGGTCGTGTTTTCTTATATGATTTTTGCCGTGTCTTTCGGGATCGGACTGACCTGCCGTTCCATCGGAAAGACGAAAGTCCCCCTTGCCGCCTCGGCTCTGGGCGTCATGACAAACACGCTTTTCAATTACGCGCTGATCTACGGTCATTTCGGATTGCCGGCTCTGAAGGAACAAGGAGCCGCTATCGCCACGGTTCTGGCCCGGGTCGTGGAGCTGACCGTCTACGTGCTGGCGGTTTATAAAAAGGACTACAATCTCAAAGGAAAACTCGGCGGCTACTTCCGCCTCCCAAAACAACTTCTGCGGGAAATCTGGCGGCGCTCTCTGCCGGTATTTCTGACGGAATCTCTGTGGATCATCGGCGTGATCCTGCTGGATGTAGCCTATGCCCAGTTGGGGATCCGGGAGGCGGCGTCCATGCAAATGGCAGGCATTGTCATGTCTATCGGAGCCATTGTCTTCATGGGGCTTGCAAGTTCCGCAGGCGTCATGATCGGACATACGATCGGCGAGGGGAACTTCGAAAAAGTCAAGATCTATTCCCGGAAGATCATCGGTCTTTCCGTGGTGTTGGCGGCTCTTGTGGCGGTTCTTGTGGAATTGCTGGCGGGGAGCATCGTGGCTCTTTACAAATTGGATCCCGGGATTTCCGCCATGGCGGAAGGCGTCATCCGGATCGCGGGCGTTTTTATGTTTTTCAAACTGATTGATTGGAGCATTCTGCTGGGACTCTTCCGGGCGGGCGGAGATACGAAATCCTCCCTCTACCTGGAGACCCTTCCCAATTGGCTGCTGGGGATCCCCATTGCCTTCACGGGCGTTTATTTTAAGGTTCCTGTCCACAAACTCATGATCTTCGTGGAGTCCGCCGAGATCCTCAAATGCGCCGCGGCTTTTATCCGGTACCGCTCGTTCAAGTGGATGATTGACGTGACGGTGAAGGAACCGTCCTGACCGCCCCCGTTCAGTCGTTCATCTGCGAGATTTCGTCAATGTGCATGACGAATTTTTCCAGCAGCAGGCCCCGGAATTTATCCCGGTTGTACTGGCTCTTCCCGATTAAGAATCTCACGGCGTTCATAGCCATCCGGACGCTTTCGGAAAGCGGGTAGCCGTTCAGGAGTTTTCCCGCCATGACGGCTGAAAAAATATCGCCCGTACCCGGAAAATGCACCGGAATCTCGTCGTAGGGAAGGAGGAAATACTCCTTCGTCCGGGCGTCGTAACCGGCCACTAAGTTTTTCCCCGTTTCTTTTACGCAGACGCTTGTAATTACGACGGATTTCGGGCCCAATTGCCGGACGCCGTCCACCAGCGTACGAATATCGCTTTCGGCCACGGTTGTGGCCCCGGGATGAAAACCCGTAAGGAATCCGGCTTCCGTGACATTGGGAATCACGATATCCGCAATCTCGATTAGTTTTTGCATAATCCCGATCCTTCCGCTGTCCACCCCGTTGTAGAGTTTGCCGTCATCGCCCATGATGGGATCGGAAATAACCAGGAAATCTTTGCTTCTGTTTTCCTTTACATATTCCCGGATAATGTCCGCCTGTTCGAGGGTCAGTAAAAAGCCGGTGCAAAGGCAGTCGAACGTAAAACCCAACGCTTTCCATACCCGGATGGAGCGCCGGATATACTCGGTGGTGTCCATGATCTCAAATTTTCCATAATCCAGAGTATTGGAGACAAGACAGGTCGGCAGGTTGTGTACGTAGTGTCCCATAGCAGACAAGATGGGAATCATGGCGCCCAGCGCTACTTTTCCGTATCCGGGCATGTCATTGACCAAAAGTACATTTTTATTCATTTTCAGCTTTCCTTCTTTTGATAAATTTTCTATCGTAAAATATTATACCGGAATTCGCAAAAAAAAGCAACAAACCGCTGATTTTTTTATTTTTTGTTCATTTTTCCGCAAAATTAGAGTATAATATGAATGGAAAACAAGAAATTGTCATGTACCGAGGAGGTCATTGTGAAATTTACGGGGATCATTCCGGCCCGCTACGCTTCCACACGCCTTGAGGGAAAGCCTCTGGCGGATATCTGCGGTCATCCCATGATCGAATGGGTGGTCAGACGGGCGCGACAATCGGAACTCGACGACGTGTTGGTCGCTACGGACGATGAGCGTATTTTGATGGCCGTACAGGCATTCGGAGGAAAGGCCTTGATGACGCGAAGCGACCATCCCAACGGGACGAGCCGTCTTGCCGAAGTTTGTGAAAGCCTGACCGATTGCGACGTGGCGGTCAATATTCAGGGCGACGAGCCGCTGATCGAGCCGGAAATGATCAATCAACTGATCCGGGCGTTCCGGGAGGATCCCGGCCTTGTGATGGCGACGCTCAAACACAGATTGGATACGCCCGAAGAAATCCGGAATCCCAACGCCGTCAAAGTCGTCACGGACAAAAATGGCTTCGCGTTGTACTTTTCCCGAAGTCCGATCCCTTATCCCCGCAAAGAAACGGCGGCGGTTTATTACAAGCATATCGGCATCTACGCCTACAAGCGGGATTTTGTTTTGGAATACGCAAGAATGCCTGTCACGTCACTGGAATCCTCGGAATCCCTTGAGCAGTTGCGGGTCTTGGAAAACGGATACAAAATCAAAGTCGAAGAAACAAGTCACAGGATCATTGGCGTCGACACCATGGAAGAGCTGGAGCGGGTCCGGAAGTGGATCACACAAAATAAAATACAACGATAGCACAGGGAGGAAATATGAGAAAATACGGCATGCGTTATTTTTGGACAATAGCGCTCTTAGCGGCCCTTCTGGCGGGCTGCGTAGGCTCCGGTCCAAAAAAATCAGGCGGCGGATCGTTCACCCCCATTGATATGAGTTTCTCTCCGGCCGCTTATGAGCTGGACTACAGTTGGTTCCGGAAGAACGATCTTCCGATACCGAACGCCTTCAGGGGCAATCCCGTGGATTATCTCGTACCCGAGAAAGAGGTATCCGGTGGATCGGATTACGGTTTTTTCACGAAATATGACGAAGAGACCGCCTTGCGGTTTTACAAGGATCTTTACGTGAGAGGCGTCGGGGACAATACGCTTTACTGGAGATGGAAAGCGAGCTTTACGGAAAGCGAGTTTAAAACCGCCGTGACAAACGGACTTCTGACGTTGCTGCGGAGTCGCCCCAAGGATGTGTTTATGCTGTCGGGAGACGCCTGGGTCAATCGCTCCTTCGGCAGGGGTGATATCGGCGATATCGAGAATGTGACAATAGCCGCCCGGGGGAAATCGGGCGTCGTGACTTATATTGTCGTCAAGACAAGCAAGAATACCTTTTTACTTGCGAAAGAAATAAGCGCCAGAAGACTCTTCGCGCCCAACAGGTCCAGTACCGGCGGTTCCAGGGACATCCATCTTTACGGCGCCAGAGGCGGGGACGGAAAATACGGGGACAATCCCTACAGGGTCAACATGTCCATTCTGCCTTCGGGCTATTGCGCCATTGAAAAATCCGGGGGAACCTATACGATTTACGGCGGCGGAAACGGACACGGCGTAGGCATGTCCCAATACGCGGCCTGGGATCTGACCGAAAACCACAATTACTCTTACCGGAGCGTCTTGAAACGCTATTATCCCGGGACGAGTCTCACCGATATGTACAAAATCTCCGGCGTCACGAAAAATATCCGGGTGGGAATCAGCTCCGCCGGCGGCGGACTTTCCCACAGCGCAGTGAACGTCACAGGCTCCGGCAAAACGGAGATCAAGGGACAGGGTTTCAAGATTGACGTGAAAGCGGGCGCCAGGATCAGCGCCAAAATCGAAGGCGGAAAGCTGAGTATTTCAGTCGACGGGAAACACCGGGTCAATACGGGACATCCGGTGGTAATTACCACCAAGGGCGCCTTCCTCACGCTGCATGGTCTGCGGAAAGCCCATACGGCCAATCCCAGCTACAGAGGAAGCATCGAACTGCGGCCCAACGGAAATACCGTGCGTATCGTCAACGAAGTCTATATCGAGGATTATCTCAAACAGGTGCTGCCGAGCGAAATGCCGAAAAATTTCGGCGTTGAGGCGCTCAAGGCCCAGGCGGTGGCCGCCCGAACCTATGCTCTCAGTGATTTTCTCAAATTCCGCTACAAAAGCGAGGGCTTCCATGTGAAAGACACCGTGGAAAGCCAGGTTTACAACAATCAACTGGAAAACGAGGAATCCAACGCGGCTGTGGACGCCACAAAGGGAGAAGCGCTGATCTATCAGGACAAGCCCGCCGACGCCTAGTATTTTTCGGCTTCATCCGGCTTTATCGAATCGGCGAGCTATGTCTGGTAATTTTTGAAAAACGGGGGAGAATTCAATGGCGGTCAAGCATAAATTTATGGGCAGAGAGAAAGTGGGAAAACTGCTCTTTCAATTTTCATTGCCTGCGATTATCGGAATGGTAGTCAACGCGTTGTACAATATTGTGGATAGAATTTATATCGGAAGAATGGAAAATGTGGGGCATAACGCCATTGCGGGGGTCGGCATCGCTTTTCCCGTCATGGTCATCTCCTTTGCCTTTTCCGTGTTGATCGGACTCGGTTCCGGCAACAACATTTCCCTTTCCCTCGGACGGAAGGAAAAAGACCTGGCCGAGCGCTTCCTGGGGAACGCGACGGCATTGGGTTTTGTGGTTTCCGTACTCATCGGATTCGTGATTTATATCAATCTGGGCAGGATCATTCCCTTCCTCGGCGCAAGCGAAAACATCGGCGCCTATACGCGGGAATACCTTTCGGTGATCTGTCTCGGAACGCCGGGCGCCATTTTGAGTTTTACGTTAAACGCGGCGATTCGGTCGGACGGCAATCCGAAAAAAGCCATGACGACCCAGTTGATCGGAGCCGTGACGAATATCATCCTCGACCCGATCTTCATCTTCGCGTTCGGCATGGGCGTCCGGGGAGCAGCCGTCGCCACCATTATTTCCCAATATGTCTCGGCAGCCTGGACGATCTATTATTTTTGCTCGCCGTTGTCGGGGATCAAACTCCGGACAAAATACGTACGGATCATCCCCGCCATGACAAAACGGGTCGTACTGATCGGCGCGGCGCCGTTTTTACTGCAATTGGGCGCCAGTTGCGTCAACTATGTTTTCAACAGCAGCATGAGCAAATACGGCGGGGACCTCGGAGTCGGCGCCATCGCCATTACCCAGGCCGTCATCATGTTTATGACCATGCCCATTTTCGGAATCAATCAGGGGTTGCAACCGATTTTGGGATATAATTACGGCGCGAAGCTGTATCGGCGGGTGCGGGAGGCGCTCTTCAAGGGAATTTTCGCCTCGGTTTCCATTTGTACCTTTGATTTCATCTTGATCCAGCTCTTTTCCCGGCGGATCATCCTGATTTTCAACAACAATCCGGACCTTCTGGTTTTGGCGTCCCGGGGACTCCGGATCGTATCCATTTTCCTGCCGATCGCGGGTATGCAGGTCGTATCCAGTATTTATTTCCAGGCTGTCGGAAAGCCTATATTCAGTATCATTATGAGCCTTTCCCGCCAGGTGTTCCTACTGATTCCCTGTATCATTATTTTGTCGCGGACTTTCGGTCTGCGGGGAATCTGGTTTGCGACGCCCGCGGCGGATTTCCTGGCTACGATGCTGACGGCGACGTTTTTGTACCGGGAAATGAAACAACTGGGCCGGTTGCAGCGGGAACGGGAAGCGGCAGGCATTCCGGCCGACGAGGGCGAAGAGTTTGAAGAAGGCGTACAGCTTGACCTGGATGCGTGATTGATCCGGGAGAAAGGAGAAAAGAAGAAGTGTTTATTGACGAAGTGGTCATTACGGTCAAGGCCGGAGACGGCGGAGACGGCTCCGCATCGCTCCGGCGTGAAAAATTCGTACAATTTGGCGGACCTGACGGCGGGGACGGCGGAAAGGGCGGCGACGTCATTTTTGCCAGCGATCCCAATCTCAATACCTTGATTGATTTTCAATACAAAAAGGTCTTTGCGGCCCGGAACGGGGAAAACGGCCAAAAGAAGCAATGCAACGGGAAATCGGGCGAGGATCTCGTGATCAGGGTCCCTGTGGGGACGCAAATACGGGATTTCGAATCGGGGAAGTTGCTCCTTGATCTCGGAGAAGAGGGCATGCAAAGAGTCTTTCTCAAGGGAGGGGCGGGAGGCCTGGGGAATACCAATTTCAAGAGTCCCACACGGCAAACGCCGAAGCTTGCCGGCAAAGGAAGAGAAGGGCAGACGCTCAAAATCAAATTGGAACTGAAACTTTTGGCCGATGTGGCGCTGGTCGGCTATCCTTCCGTCGGAAAATCCAGTATGATCAACAGGATTTCGGCGGCCAGATCCAAAGTGGCCGCCTATCATTTCACGACGCTGGACCCCAAGCTGGGCGTCGTACGACTTTCCGAGGGACAATCCTTTGTTGTGGCCGATATTCCGGGATTGATCGAGGGCGCCCATGAGGGCGTGGGTTTGGGGGATCAATTTCTGCGCCACATTGAGCGCTGCAAAATGATCTGCCATCTGGTGGATATTTCCGGAATGGAGGGGAGAGATCCCCTGGAGGATTACAGGATCATCAACCGGGAGTTGTCGAAATTCAGCTCCGCCCTCGCGGCGAAGCCTCAGCTTGTGCTGGCGAATAAAACGGATCTCCTGCCCGGCGGCAACGAGGATCCGGCGTATTTGGCGTTCCGTGAAAGCATGGAACAAGAGGGGCGGGAGGTTTTTCCCGTTTCGGTCTTGACGGGCGCGGGACTTTCCAGGGTGCTGTACCGTTGCTATGAGTTGATCCGGAGCATTCCCCGGGCGCCGCTCGAAGAGGAGACGGACGTGGGGGAACTGCTGCGGGAGCACAGGGGAAAAGGGGAGGATTTTGTGATCACCCGGGCTGAAGACGGCGTCTGGGTAGCGGAAGGAAGAGTAATCGACGATGTGTTGCAAAAATACGTCATCCATCTCGACAGCGATTCTCTGATCAATTTTTTGCATATGATGAAATCTCTCGGTTTGGAAGAGGCCCTGCGGGAAGCGGGGGTCCGGTCGGGGGATACGGTACGGATCGCCGATGTGGAATATGACTATGTGGAATAGAGGGCGGCCATGCTGAAAGGAATTGTCATCGCGGGTCCGACCGCAGTCGGAAAGACGGGGATCTCTCTGAAACTCGCCAAAATTCTTGGGGCGGAGATTATTTCGGCCGATTCGGCCCAGGTCTACCGGGGCTTGGACATCGGGACCGCCAAAATCACTGCGGAGGAAAGAAAAGGCATCCCGCATCATATGATAGACATCGCGGAACCGACGGAAAAATACAGCGTCGGCGCGTATTTGAACGCGGTCAGCGGAATCTTGCGGGAGAAAGAAAAAGAAGGAAAACCGGTCCTTGTTGTCGGCGGGACCGGTCTTTATATAGACGCCGTGACGGAAGGACTGGCGGAGCTTCCACCCGGGGATCCGGAACTCCGCGCGTCCTTTTCGACGGTCGGTACGGAAGGCTTGTACCGGCAATTGTCGGAGAAAGACCCGGAAGCGGCCCGCCTGATCCATCCAAACAACCGGAAGCGGATCGTCCGGGCGCTGGAAGTATGCCTACTGACCGGAAATCTGTTTTCCGTCCTTTCCCGCCAAAATGTGAAAAAACACCGCTATGTTTTTCAGAAATACGCGCTAAAAATGGAAAGACCCGCGCTCTATGGAAGAATTGAGGCCCGGGTGGACAGAATGCTAACGGAGGGGCTGATTGAGGAAGCCCGCGGACTCTATAAAAAATATCCCTTTACGCTACGAGAACTCAATGTAATCGGCTACAGTGAAATGCTGGATTATCTGGACGGCTTGCTTCCACTGAAAGAGGCTGTGGCGAAGATCAAGAAAAATTCGCGCCACTACGCCAAGCGGCAGTTCACCTGGTTCAAAAATGATCCCGGCTACGGCTGGTATGATTGCGGGCGCCTGAAAGAAGAGGAAATCGCGGAGGACATCCTGAAAAAATTTGAAAATGTAAAATTGGATACTTGATAATTGTACCGTAATGTGGTATCATTTAATATGATGTGTAAAAATATCAGAAAGAACAAATCAATAATTACAAAGTTCACGATAGTATTTTTTTCTTTGATTCTGACCGGACCTTCCGGCTTTTCAGACGACAGGACCACGACGGCTCGGGTCATTTCCCGGAATGAGCCGCAAATGGAACTTGCGGTCTTGACAAGCGGATACGGGGCGTCGGCTGACAGAGAAAAACTGCGCGGTCTCATTGAAAATATCAAAAAAGGGCTTGCGGAAGGGAGCAGCGACGTTCTCACTACTTCTTTGACCCTTTCGCCGAAAAACTTGCTGATCAGGAAACGCCTGAAAAGGATTCCCCTTGAGCGGCTCGGTATTTTTTGGGGAGAGCCTCAATTTTTCAATGATAAAGCCACAGCGGTTCTGGGACTCAGTTACGCGACGCACACGGACTATTTCGATATTACATTCGTATTGAAAGACGCCGTCTGGAAAATCAGCGACATCAAGGAAAAAAAGGAAAGGACAAACTGAATTCCATTGGGCCTGCAACAGGAGAAATACGGAATAAAATGGAGAAAAGGAGACAAACTATGAAGGAAAATGAAATCAAACTTACGATTCCTTCTTCCCTGCAGAATATTTCTATCATCAGGGCAATGATCAAAGCGTATTTTGAACATGAGCATGTGGACAAAGGCGATTCCTTCCAGCTGCTCACGGTAATTGATGAACTGTCCACCAATGTCGTGGAGCACGGATACAAGTACAGCCGGGGAAATATCATTATCCGGATCGAAAAAGAAGATCACGTGATATCGCTGGTTGTGGAGGACAACGGAATCGGTTTTGACGACAGCAAGCTGAGCAAAGAAGAAGGGGGTCTGGGTCTTCAGATCGCGAGAAATGTAGCCGATACATTCACGATCGAGAAAAAGGAAAACGGTACCATGTTCAGGCTAAAAAAGAAAATTCGGGAGGTCGTATAATGCATACAGAATTTGACATAATCGAAAAAACAGCCGGAAAAATAAAAATATTGACTGTAATCGGGGAACTGGACGCCCTGGTTGCTCCCAAACTGAAAGAAAAACTCACAAAATTGGAAGAAGAAGATTTTACGAACTTTATTATTGATTTTGAGCGATTGGAACACATCAACAGTTTGGCAATGGGTATTTTGAGAGGAAAACTGAAAACGGTAAAAGAAGTGGGGGGAAACATCAAATTGATCAAACTGAATGACCACGTCAAGGGTATATTCGAAATGATCGGACTTGACGAGATTTTTGAAATATACGAAACCGAGGAGGAAGCCCTCGAGAGTTTCAAAGAATAAATCCAAAACGATCGCATATATCACGTACCGGACAAATGATACAGGATATGTACCAATCCGATTAGGAGAGAAAATGGAGAAAGGATAATGATGAACTATATTATATTGGCAGGCCCTGTTGTTTTGGGTCTTTGCGTAATATTCGGCCTGTTTTTCAAAAAGGTGTCCATCGACAAGGAAATCAAAAGATTGAACAACCTCGAAGACGAAATCCAAAAGGCCAAATTAAAAGCGAGAGATATCACGGAAAAGGCGGAACAAGACGCCCACGCCCGGAGCAAAGAAATAGAATTGCGGACAAAAGACGAACTTCTGCGGCTGAAGGAAGACGCGGACCGGGAGATCAAGAATTCGAAAAATGAATTGCAGCAAAGAGAATTGAGACTTGTCCGAAAAGAAGAAGTTCTGGACGGAAAATTGGAGAAAATCGAAGAGCGGAATCAGGAATTGGAACGATCCTCAGAACAGTTGGAAAAGAAAAAAGAGGAAATCGAACAGATCCGCATGCGGCATGAGACAGAGCTCGAAAGGATTTCCGGACTCTCCCGGAGCGAAGCAAAGGATATCCTGATCGCCAAGCTGAAAGAGGACCTCGTTCACGACACGGCGGTCATCATCAAAGAATACGAAAGCAACATTGAGTCCGAAAAAGACAGAATCTCTAAAAGGATCCTGGCAACGGCCATCGGGAAGGCCGCTTCGGAATATGTGGTGGACGCCACGGTCTCCGTGGTCAATTTGCCCAACGACGAAATGAAAGGGCGGATTATAGGCCGTGAGGGAAGAAACATCCGGACCATAGAAGCATTGACCGGCGTGGATATCATCATCGACGACACTCCGGAAGCGGTTGTCCTCTCGAGTTTCGACGGCGTAAAGAGAGAAGTGGCCAGAATTGCCATTGAACGATTGATAACGGACGGGCGGATCCACCCGGGGAAGATCGAGGAGATCGTCAACAAAGCCCAGCGGGAGATCGACAAGGAAATCGTCAACGCCGGGGAAGAAGCGGTTCTCGAAGTGGGGATCACCGGTATTCATCCCGAAATCATCAAGAATCTCGGAAGGTTGAAATACAGGACCAGTTACGGGCAAAACGTCCTGACGCACTCCATTGAGGTCGCGAAACTGGCCAGCGTACTGGCCAGCGAGTTGAAAGGGGACGTAAAACTGGCCAAGCGGGCCGGACTGCTCCACGATATCGGAAAAATACTGGACAGCGACATCGAATATTCCCACGCCCTGATCGGCGGAGAATTTTTGAAGAAGTTCGGAGAAAAGAACGAAGTGATCAACGCGGTCATGGCCCATCACAACGAAGTGGAATTCGAATCCATCGAATCGATCCTTGTGCAGGCGGCGGACGCCGTATCGGCTTCAAGACCCGGCGCCAGAAGAGAAACGTTGACCGCTTATCTGAAACGTCTGAAAGACTTGGAAGAAATCGCCAATTCCTTTACGGGCGTCGAATCTTCCTACGCGATTCAAGCCGGCAGAGAGATCCGGATCGTGATCAATCCCGACGAGGTTTCCGATGACGCGGCGACGAAAATGGCCAGGGACGTCGCGAAAAAAGTGGAGGAAACCATGCAATATCCAGGGCAGATCAAAGTCACCGTATTACGGGAGACAAGAGCCATCGATTACGCAAGATAAAAAATAATGCAAGCATAATAAAAAGGGCTTTCGGCCCTTTTTGTTTTCTCTTTTTATTTTTGATTGTTTATTTTTTCTTGACAAATTCGCTGAAACTCACGCTGCCAAGCCCCTTGATAAAATCTTTTTCGATTCCCGCGATGGCCTTGCCGATTCCTGATTTTTCGTATTTGTCGCTGCATGCGCCCTTGATCGCGATGCCCGCTGAAATATTGATCTTGTCTTCAATTGCCTCAATCACATCTTTCAGGGAGATCTTCTTGGCGTCTTTCTTCAGCCGGTATCCGCCCTTAGAGCCTTTGAAAACTTCTACGATTCCGGCGTCAGCCAGTTTCTTCAGAATTCTCAGCCCGAAAAGATGAGGAATTTTTTCATTGTTGGAGATTTCTACGGATGAGATAATCTTTCCTTTTTGTGCGTTTGCCAAGTAATGGATTGTCCGAAAACCATACTCAACTTCATTTGTTAGTTTCATAAATATCTATCCTCCATAATAGTTAGTAAGCTGTAATTTAATTGTACACCGAATAAGACCTTTTGTCAATTTATTTTAACATTTTTTTAATATTTTTTTCAAATTTTGCTTACAATACCGTAGTTATCGTGTATTATAATTCTTGCGATTTCCGACGGAAATCAAGTCGCCAAACAAGGTTATAATGGCGAGATCCGGCATAAAATTAGCAATATAATGCATGAACGATTATAAAAAATATAATAATTAACATCGATAAAGAGCGAAACTGTCTTATATTGATCACATATGTGGATTGATGATTTTCCAAACTGACAAAAATATTTGGAAATAATGATTGACCTGTCGTGATTTTATGGTAAAATGAAAGAAAGGATTACAGGAGTTTAGAAATAAAGGAGGATCTATGAAAACATTGACGTTTGATTATCGAGCCGCGCTCGATTTTATCGGCAGGGATGAGATTGAAGCCATGAAAGGACCCGTGGAAGCCGCCGATAGAGCCATACGGGAAAAGAGTGGAGCGGGAGCCGATTTTCTCGGTTGGGTGGATTTACCCCTTGTCTATGACCGGGAAGAAACGCGAAGGATTTTGAAAGTCGCGGAAAAAATACGGACGGATTCCGATGTCCTGTTGGTGACGGGGATCGGCGGGTCTTATCTCGGCGCCCGGGCGGCCATTGAGTTTCTGTCCCACAGTTTTTACAACAATCTTTCGGCCGAAGTGAGGAGTACCCCGGAAATCTATTACATCGGGAACAATATTTCTCCGAAATATTTTGTGGATTTGCAGGATGTGCTGGATGGCAAGGACTGGTCCGTCAACGTGATCTCCAAGTCGGGAACGACGACGGAGCCCGCCATTGCTTTTCGGATCTTGAAAGAGCAACTGACGAATATTTATGGACCTGAGGAAGCCAAAGAGAGAATCTATGCCACGACGGACCGGGCGAAAGGGGCTTTGAAGCAATTGGCCGACAAAGAAGGCTACGAGTGTTTTGTGATTCCTGATGACGTAGGGGGGCGTTTCTCGGTACTGACCGCAGTGGGCTTGCTTCCCATTGCCGCCGCCGGAATTGATATAGAGGCGCTGCTTCGGGGCGCGGCCGCAGCAAGAGAGGACTGTTCCCGGGATTTTTCGGAAAACGCTTGCTACCAATACGCAGCCGTCCGGAATATTCTGTACCGGAAAGGAAAAACGACGGAAATACTGGTCAACTTTGAACCCCGTCTTCATTATTTGGGAGAATGGTGGAAACAATTGTTCGGAGAGTCCGAGGGAAAAGATAAAAAAGGCATTTTCCCCGCGGCCGCTGATTTCAGTACGGACCTTCATTCCATGGGTCAGTACATTCAAGACGGCCTGCGCAACCTGTTTGAAACGGCGGTGCTGATTGAAAAACCCGGCCGGGATATCGTTCTGGGAACGCTGGAAGGAGATCCGGACGGGCTCAATTACCTTGCGGGAAAAAGCATGGATTTTGTCAATAAAAAAGCGACAGAGGGCACAAGACTGGCCCACACAGACGGAGGCGTTCCCAATCTCGTGATTTCTCTCCGAGAGGCGGACGCCTACAGCCTGGGTTATTTGTTTTATTTCTTTGAAAGAGCCTGCGGAATCAGCGGGTATATCCTCGGGGTCAATCCTTTCAACCAGCCCGGCGTCGAATCCTACAAGAAAAATATGTTCGCGCTGCTGGGAAAGAAAGGCTATGAGAAAGAAAAAGCGGCGCTGGAGGAAAGACTCGGCATGGAGTGAATCCTACAGGGCTTCTTCCGCGTGGATTCCCGAGCGGATCAGCAGATTCCGGGTCCAGGGCGTATAGAGCAGCTTGGATTTCAGATATTTCACGCGGATATTCCGGATCAGACCGGCGCAGGATGATTCATAGCGGTTGATCCCTGTTTCAGAACCGTAGCGGTTCAGATGCTTTGCTAGGAGATAGCCGCTCTTCAAGGCGTAGCTGATCCCCTCGGAGGAACTGGGGCTGATGAATCCCGCCGCTTCTCCGATAAGTCCGAAATTGCCATGGCCCACAAAAGGGGCTTTCCAGCCGGGTCTTTTGATGAAGGCCCCTTCTTCCGTCAGGAAGTCGCCGATGACGCTTTCCTTTTCCCGGAGTTTTGCCTCAAGAAGATCAAAACGCTCTCTGGGATTGCCGTCTTTGCGTAGAATGCTCCCGAGCAGGATTTCGTCTTCTTTAGGGATCACCCAGGAATAATAGTCGTTGACGCTCCGGTCCAAGATGGCATAGAATTCCCGCATCTCCCGGCATTTTTTGTAGCGGCGCTGGATCGAAATATAGTCATTTTGGATATTGGGGACGATTTCTGCGGCCACGCGGGAATTGGCTCCGTCCGCCCCTATGACAAGCCTTGTTTCCGCGTATTTCAAGATACCGTCCATCCGGTATTTGATGCGGTAGGCCCCTTTGTTGATCCTCTGAAAATCGTGGTACACGGCGCCTCTGCGTACCGTCAGGCCCTTATTCTCTCTTTCGCTGCGGGAGAGCAGGAAGTTGTCCAGTTTCTCCCGGTCAATATTCAGGTATCCCTTGTAATATTTTTTGCTTAAATTGTTGTCCCAATCGAGAATCCGTACGTGAAAAACCTGGGGATTCACAAGAATATCCACCGGCAATCCATAACCAAGCGCCGAGAGCAGGCTCTGGGCGGTTTCGTTCAACAATCCGCCGCAGGATTTTTTGTGCAACGTGTCTTTTCCGTAATTGCGCTTCTCCAACAGGAGGACATTGTATTTCGGATCAATGAAATACGAAAACGCAGCGCCCGCCGGCCCTCCGCCAATTACAACAATATCATATTTTTCCATAGGACCTCCCGGAATCATTCAGTGCTATACTATGAATTATAGCGCAAATTTAATGATTTGACAACAAAATTCCTGAAAGGCGGTCTGTTTTTTTATTGCTTGAAATCCCGGGCGCTCACATAGGAGGAAATGATCCTGGCAATATCGGGTTGATTCATCGTATAGATGTGAATGCCGTCCACGCCGTTCCGCAAGAGATCCCTGGCCTGAACGGCCGCGTATTCTATACCGGCCTGCCGCAGGGAACCGTCGTCGTTTTCATATCTGTACAGGAGCTTGATGATCCTGGACGGCAGGGAAACTCCGCACATAAAGATCATCCGCTCAATCTGCTGGCGGCTCAGAATCGGCATGATTCCCGCCGAAATAGGCTTTGTGATCCCGCTTGCCCGGGCGATGTCCAGGAAGCGGTAAAAGACCTCGTTGTCAAAAAAGAGTTGCGTAATGAAAAAATCGGCGCCGGCCTCTTCTTTAAGGCGCAAATGGCGGATTCCTTCCGAAAAATCCTCGCAGCGGATATGCCCTTCGGGATACGCGGCCGCGCCGATGGAAAAATCTCCGTAGTTTTCCCTGATATGGCGGATCAGATCGGAAGCGTAGGCATAATCGCTGCCGGCGGACCCGCCTTTGATCGGGTCTCCCAAGAGAGCCAGGATATTTCGTATCCCTTTTGCCCGCAATTTCAAAAGGATTTCCCCGATTTCTTCCCGTGTGGCCGCAATGCAGGTCAGATGGGCAAGAGCGGGGATATCGAATCCTCTCTCAATATTCGCCGCGATCTCGACGGTCTTATCCGAGCGCTCTTTTCCGCTGGCGCCGTAGGTGACGCTGATAAAATCCGGACCGATGGCGGCAACTTCCCGCAAAACTTCGTATATTTTGGAAATATCAGCGTCTTTTTTCGGCGGAAATACCTCAAAAGAAAGGGTTTGTTTGTTGCTTCGATAACATTCTGCGATAGACAATTCTCCCTCCCCCTTTTGAGATCAACGATACTTTGTCCTGAGTTTTTTTGCCGCTTCCACCATATGGGTCAGGGAAGGGATCGTCTCCGCGTAGGCCCGGGTTTTCAATCCGCAGTCGGGGTTGACCCAAAACAGTTTTTTATCGATAAAAGCAATGGATTTTTCAACGATATCCTCTATTTCACTTTCCGCGGGCACTCTCGGGGAATGGATATCATAGACGCCGAGACCGATTCCGTGATCATAGCGAATTTGGTGGAATTCGGCGATGATTTCCCCCTTGCTTCTTGAGGCTTCGATGGAAATGACGTCGGAATCCATGGCGTAGATGTCCGGAAGAATTTCTCCGAACTCGGAATAACACATATGGGTATGGATCTGGGTTGCCGGAGCCGTCTGCTCATTGGTCAGCTTGAAAGCGATTACCGCCCAATCCAGATACTCCCGCTGCTTGCTCTTCTTCAAGGGCAGCGCCTCCCGGAAAGCCGGTTCGTCGATCTGAATGATTTTGATTCCCGCTTTTTCAAGATCCGTCACCTCTTCCCGAAGGGCAAGGGCGATCTGCCAGGCGATTTCCTTCTTGGGGATATCCTTGCGGTAGAAGGACCAGCTTAAGATGGTCACGGGACCCGTCAGCATTCCTTTTACCGGCCGGTCTGTCAGGCTCTGGGCGTAGGTAATGCTGTCGACGGTAATGGGCTTTGGTCTCGATACGTCGCTGTAAATCAGCGGCGGTTTCACATAGCGGCTGCCGTAGGATTGCACCCAACCATTTTTGGTAAAAGCAAAACCGTCGAAATGTTCTCCGAAATATTCGACCATATCGTTGCGTTCAAACTCGCCGTGTACCAATACATCGATATCCAGCTTCTCCTGCAGCGCGATCACATTTTTTGTTTCGTTTTGAATAAATTCCAGGTATTCCGCGGTACTCTTCCGTCCGTTCTTGTAATCGGCCCTGTTTTTTCTGACTTCCGCCGTCTGCGGATAACTGCCGATTGTGGTCGTGGGGAAAAGCGGTAGATGCAGGATTTCCTTTTGCAATGCCAGGCGTTCCGCGAAAGGCGCTTTTCTCCCGACATTTTTTACGTCAATGGCGGCGACCTTTTTCTGAACCGCTTCATTTTTGAAGGATTTCCGGATTTCGTCCAGATTCTGTACCGGCAGTTCCCCCTTGCCGTTGACGGCGTTTTTTAGGATATTCAGCTCCTCGAGCCGCTCGTCGGCGAAGGACAGCAGCGCCAGCACCTTGTCCTCCAGATATCCTTTTTCCTGATTCAAGGAAACCGGCAGATGATACAGGGGCGAGGAATTGGAAAGGATGATTTCGGATTTGCCCGTGAGGGCAAAGAGATCCCGGATCAGCGCGAAAGCTTTTTGATATTCCGTCTTCCATACGTCTCTTCCCGATACGACCCCCGCAATCAGGACCTTGTCTTCCGGAAAACCGTAAGTCTTGATATTTTCAAAATTTTCTCCGTTTATGCAAAAGTCCAGGCCGATCCCCTGCACCGGAAGCCCTTTGACCAGGGCTTCATAATGGCTCAGGCTTTCATAATACGTCTGCACATAGACGGAAACGCTCCGGTCTTTCGTAATGATTCCGTACGCCGCAATGACCGCGGCGATTTCTTTTTCCGAAAGGTCAAAGGCCAGAGCCGGTTCTTCCAGACGGACGGTTTTCGCGCCCGCCTGTTCCAGTTCCGAAAGAATCTGTCCGTAAATACCGGCCAGCGTCGCCAACAGGGAATCGAAGGCCTCGGAGCCGTAACCCTTCGAGAGTTTCAGGAATGTGAAAGGACCGATCAGAGAAGGGGTCGTCTCGATTCCATACTTTTCTTTCGCTTCCAGCCACGAACGCAGTGCCCTGTTCTCTTTGAGAACGGGGAGCCCCGTGATTTCCGGTACAATGTAGTGGTAATTCGTGTCAAACCATTTTGTCATTTCCGCCGCGGGCGCTTTTTCGGTTCCCCGCGCCACAGCGAAATAAAGTTCCACAGGATCTTCGATATCCCGGAAGCCTTCGGGAACGATTCCGAAGGAAAGCGCGAGATCCAGCAGGGAATCATACCAGGAAAAATCGTTGGATCCGATCAGGTCGATTTCCGCCGCTTTTTGTTTTTCAAGACGCTTTTGATTGACGGCTTCCGTTTGCTTGAAAAAATCGTCTTTTGTCAGTTTTCCGGCCCAGAAGGTCTCAAGGGCCCGTTTCAACTCTCTGTTTTCTCCTATTTTGGGATAACCGAAGGTTGATGTAATCGCTTTACTCATGCCGCATACCTCCTTCAATATTTAAAACGCCGGTAAATATGCGCCTTTGAATTTTTCCAACATATATTTCCGGACTTTTTCAGTCTGGTAGTGTTTTACGATGGTCTTGACGTCCTCTCTGTCCTTTTCCGATGTCCGGACCGCGAATACGTTCACGTAGGGATTGTCCGCGCCCGCTTTTTCAATGAGGATATTGTCCGTGGCGGGGGCAAGGCCTGCCGCTACCGCGTAATTGGCGTTGATCAGGGCCGCGTCGACGTCTCCGAGAGATCGCGGCACCTGGGCCGCATCCAGTTCGATAAATTGATATTTGTGGGGATTTTCGGCGATATCGATGACGCCTGCCGTCAGGTTGTTTCTGTCTTTTAATTTGATCAGACCTTCGTCATGCAGCAGGATCAGCGCCCGGGCGCCGTTTGTGGGATCGTTGGGCAGCGAGATTTTTGCGCCGTCGGGGATGTCCTTCACATTTTTGTATTTCTGGGAATAAAGGGCAATGGGGCTTACAAAGGTCACGCCTACGTCCACGAGGTCCAGCCCCCTGTCGGCGCAGAATTTTTTCAAAAAGGGGATGTGCTGGAAGGCGTTGGCGTCAAGGGAACCGTCGGCCAGAGCCAGATTGGGAGACACATAGTCGCTGAATTCCACGATTTCAATCTCAATGCCGTCTTTTTTCAGATCCTCCCGGATAAACTCCAGAATATCGGGGTTGGGAATCGGCGTCACGCCGATTTTTACGGGTTTTGCCAGAGTGATTGCCGCGAATAATGTACATGCCAGAATCAGTTTTTTCATTTTTCCTCCATAAAGTCATTTATTTTTAAAGATTTTTTCCCAAAATAAAACGGGTCCGCCGGAACCCGTGAAATCCGCAAGATTTGACGAGGGTTACCGGTTTCTTCGCGCCAAGTGCATGAGATAATTGCCGAGGGCCTGAATTCCCTGGACAAGGAGCACGATGGCAATGACGGCGTAGATCATAATGGCGGTCTCAAAGCGCTGATAGCCGTAGCGGATCGCCAAGTCGCCGAGACCTCCCGCGCCGATGGCGCCGGCCATGGCGGAAAAGCCCACGAGGTTGATCATGGTGACCGTGAGTCCGTGAATGATATGGGGCAGTGTTTCGGGGATCATTACTTTCAATATAATCGTCATGGGGGAGGCCCCCATACAGGAACTGGCCTCAATCAATCCTTTGTCGACTTCGTTCAGCGCGCCTTCCAGCATTCTTGCCACAAAAGGAGCAGCCGATATGGATAAAGGCACGATTGCCGCTGTCTTCCCGATTGTGGTTCCGATCAACCTCCTTG
>JAISST010000023.1 GCA_031272945.1 Fusobacteriaceae bacterium | reverse complement strand
AGAAAAATATTGATAAATCCAGGTCCCGCGATTTCCAGTTTTTCTATGATCTCATTTTTCTCGAAATTTTCCTGTATTTTTTTCGCGATGTTCCGCGGATTGTCTCCGATGATCTTCGTATTCATCATCGCAAAATTCGTCTGAAAATCCCCGAATTCCTCCCGGGCCGACAGGGAAATATCCACGGGTTTGACGGGATAATTCCCGTATACTCTCTCGATGGTTTTTTCAAAAATCCCCGCAATCGCTTTGTCTGTGACGAGCATGATTCCTCCTGATGTTGTTTGAACATATTTCGGGAAAAAGCGTTTTTATTCCAACAAAAATAGACGGTTTTCCCCGTCCGTCAGAAAATATCCGGCCTACCGCCTTCGATACAGTTTTAGCCGCCAAAAAATAAGGTGGTAACCAGATACAAACAGCATACAGAGTCCGTAATCTATTGAGCTTCAATAATTCGTGACTTTGCTGAGCTACTGTAAGCAGCGCCGGTCCCGTGACGACATTAGGCCCAAAACCTCAGGAAAATAGCTTGCAGGCCAGACTTTTCTACAGGACATTATATCATTTTTTCCGCAAATTTGCAAGTATTATCTTTCGACGAGGCGCAGATCCAGCTCTTCGAGCTGTTTCGCATCCACGGACCCCGGCGCTTCCGTCATCAGACACTGACCCTTGTTTGTCTTGGGGAAGGGGATGACGTCCCGGATGGAACTCTCCTTCAGCATGACCATGAGCCAGCGGTCGATTCCGAAAGCCAGTCCTCCATGAGGCGGCGCGCCGTAGCGGAAGGCCTCCAGGAAAAACCCGAATTTCACTTTCATTTCCTCTTCGGTGAGGCCGAGCCGGTCAAAAACCTTTCTCTGGATCTCCGGGTTGAAGATTCGGATGGAACCGCCGCCGATCTCAAAACCGTTCAAAACCATATCGTAGGTATTTGTCCGGATGTGTTCCGTTTCTCCCGCCAGAAACGCAGGCATATCCTCGTCCTTGATGGACGTAAAGGGATGATGTTCGGCCTTCCAGCGTTTTTCTTCCTCATCATAACTGAACATCGGAAAATCCACTACCCAGAGAAATTTGAAGGCGTTTTGATCAATGAGACCAAGGTCGTTTCCGACCCGGAGGCGGATCGCGCCCAATGCGCCGTAGACGACTTTGGGCTTGTCGGCTACGATGAGAATCACGTCCCCCTGTCGGGCTCCCGTCTCTTTGACGATGTTCGTCATCGCCGTTTCGTTGAGAAACTTGGCAATCGGAGATTCCGGCCCGCCGGGACCCATTTTGATCCACGCGAGGCCCTTCGCTCCGTAATATGTCTTGGCCAGTTCCTCGTATTCCCCGAGGATTTTCCGACTGAATTTGTCATAAGCGCCCGGCGCAACAATTCCTTTGATCACGCCGCCGTTTGCCGCGACGCTCGAAAAAGCCTGAAACCCGGAATCTTTTACGATATCCGTGATATCCTTCAATTGGACGCCGAAGCGCAGATCGGGTTTGTCCGAGCCGTAGCGCTCCATGGCTTCGCGGTATTGCATGCGCTGAAAGGAGTAATCGGCCGTCTCTCCCGTGACTTCGTGAAACACTTGTTTGGCCAGTCCTTCGATGGTATCCATGACCTGTTCCTGATCCACAAAGGACATCTCAATATCCAGCTGGGTAAATTCCGGCTGCCTGTCTGCCCGAAGATCCTCGTCCCGGAAGCATTTGGCGATCTGGTAATATTTTTCGACGCCGCCGATCATCAGGATCTGCTTGAACAACTGGGGAGACTGGGGCAAAGCAAAAAACTTCCCGGGGTTTGTCCGGCTCGGCACGAGAAAATCCCGGGCCCCTTCCGGGGTGGATTTTGTAAGGATGGGGGTATCCACGTCAAGAAAACCCTCTCTGTCCATGTAGCTCCGAATCGCGGTCAGCATCTTGTGCCTCATTTTCAGATTGTGCAGCATACGAGGACGCCGAATATCCAGATAGCGGTATGTCAGACGGATGTTCTCTCCGAGGGCGGGATCGAAGGCGCTGATCTGGAAAGGCAGTACGTCGCATTCGTTGAGAATATCCGCTTTCTTTGCGGCGATCTCGATTTCCCCCGTCGGAAGATTGGGATTGCTGCTCTGTCTTTGCCGGACAATGCCCGTAACACGCAAAACGAATTCCGGACGCAGTTTTTTGGACAATTTGGCCAGTTCCTCCCCGGAATCCTCCGGACTGATCACCACTTGCGTCTTTCCCTCCCGGTCGCGCAAATCCACAAAGGTCACGCCCTTATGCTCCCGCAGCGTATCGATCCAACCCGAAAGGACGACTTCCTTTCCGACGTCGGTAAGCCGCAATTCCCCCAGATTATGTGTTCTGTAAAGCATTTTTTCCTCCTTGATTATAGCGGATCCTCAGCATTTTCCGATCTTCGCCAGGATTTCCGTCAGAGTCAGTTCCTCCTGGGTCCTGTTTTCGAAGTTTTTGAATACAAGCGTATTTTTGCTGATTTCTTCTTCCCCGAGAATGATGCAGTATTTCACTCCGAGTTTGTCCGCTTTTTTCATGTGGGACTTTATCCCTTTTTCCCTGTAATCAATGGCGGTCTTGCAACCCGCGTTGCGCAGGATCCGGCTGATCTTGACCGCTTCATCCAGCGCTTTTTCGCCGAGCCAGGCCACGTAAACATAATACTTTTCGGGTTGAAAACTGTCCAGGAGCATCATAATCCGCTCGACTCCGGCGGCAAAGCCCACCGCGGGAATATCCTTGTCCCCCAACTGCTTCAGAAGGTTGTCATAGCGCCCCCCTCCCAAAACGGCGCCCTGGGCGCCCAATTTATTCGTCACGATCTCAAATACCGTGCTGGAATAATAATCGAGGCCTCTGACAAGCCGGGAATCTTCCGTATATTTGATATTGAAGAGCGTCAGATATTTTTTGACCGCCTCGTAGTGGGCCCTTTCCTCCTCGTCCAAGGCGTCTATAATGCTCGGGGCCTTTTCCACGATCCCTTTGCAGGTCTCGTTTTTGCAATCCAACACCCGCAGGGGATTGTTGTCCATACGGTTCCGGCAGTCTTCGCAGAGCTCTTCCCTGTGGGGATTGAGAAAACTCAGGAGATTCGCCCGGTAACGTTCACGGGTAGCGGCGCCGCCGACGGAATTGATCTTGACCTCAAGATCGACGATCCCCAGTGTCGACAGGAGAAAATAGCCGACCTCTATGACTTCGGCGTCCGCAATGGGCGACGGATCCCCCAAAATTTCTATTCCGATCTGATTGAATTCCCGCTGCCTGCCTGCCTGGGGTCTTTCATAGCGAAACATGGAGCCGTTGTAGTAAAACTTGGAAATGTCCTCTTTGGCGTAAATGGCGTTTTCCAAATAGGAACGCACAACGGAAGCTGTATTTTCAGGCCGCAGCGTCAGGCTTCTGTCTCCTTTATCCAGGAATGTATACATTTCCTTTTCCACAATATCGGTTCCTTCGCCGACGCCCCGGCGGAACAAGTCTGTCTCCTCAAAAACCGGCGTTTTGATGTAGGTATATCCGTAATCTCCGAATATGCGCTGAGCCATATCGCTCACGTAAATATATTTTTCCGCTTCGTCTCCAAAGATGTCCTTTGTGCCTCTGACGGCTTTGATCAATTTCATCCGATCCTCCTCCGGCTATTTTTTATTCCACAATTTGTCTATTTTTTCTTTAATCAATTTTTCGTTTTTATTCTCCCCCGGAAAATAGTACTGCTTATGTTCTCCCATGTACTTCTGGTCCACAAAACTTCCCGGGTAATCCGGCGGATAGAGATACCCCACACAATTGTGGGCGATATTCAACGGAACCGGATCCATTTTGCCGCCTTCTATATCCTCCATGACGGCGTTCACCGCCTGTACGACGGAATTGCTTTTGGTGGAGATCGCGATATAAATGACAGCTTCCGCGAGGATAATCCGGATCTCCGGCATTCCGATCCGTTCGCTGGCCGTAAGAGCCGCATGGGCCACGAGCATGGCTTCGGGGTTGGCCATTCCCACATCTTCGCTGGCGTGAATCATGACCCGCCGCGCTATATAGCGCGGATCTTCGCCGCCTGCCAACAGTCTGCCCATCCAGTAGAGCGCCGCGTCGGGGTCGCTGCCCCGCATACTCTTGATCATGGCCGAGATCAGATTGTATTTGTCTTCCTCTTTGTGAAAGGAAGCCCGCCGTTCCCGGAAAAGATGAAGCACTTCCTCTTCCGTCAGGCCCTGGCAACTCTTTTGATACAGTTCAAGATAATTGAGGGCAATCCGGGCGTCTCCCTGAGCGATATCGAGAATGCAATCGAGGACCGCTTCGGAAACCTGTCCCGCGAGACCGGTATATTCCAGTCCTCTTTGCAGCATGGCCCGGATGTTTGCCCGGGTCAGGGGTTTGAATTCAAAAAGCATGACCCTGGACAACAGGGCGTTGTTGATGCTGTAATAAGGATTTTCCGTCGTAGCGCCGATGAGGGTCAGTACGCCCGATTCGCAATAGGACAACAGGGAATCCTGCTGCAATTTGTTGAAGCGGTGGATTTCATCCAAAAATAAAATCGTCCGCCGGTTGTAGAGCTCAATGTTCTGCTTGGCCTGATCCACCACTTTTTTGATGTCCGACAGCGACGCCGAAGTGGCATTCAGCGTTTCAAAATTGCATTGGAGCGTCTTCGAGATAATTTCTCCCAGCGTACTTTTTCCCGATCCCGGAGGACCGAAAAAAATGGAATTCGTGATGTTCCCGTTCTCAATGAGCTTCCGCAGGACGCCGTTTTTTCCAAGAATCCTGTCCTGACCGATAAAGCCCTCCAGCGTTTCCGGGCGGAGCAGCAGGGCAAGAGGCTTTACATTTTCATAATTGGCGCTGAAGAGATTTTTCATAACCACACGTTCCGCAAACTGAAAACTAAGTAAAAAGCCTGATGGGTATCCAACAGGCCTTTTTTATACCTTCACAAGATATAACAACAGTGCGCTGACAATAAATACGATGGCGACAATCTTGGTAATCTTCGCCAAAGGCCCCCCGTCTTTGGATAAACCGAATACGCTGTTTGAACCTCCGATCCCTATGCTGCCGGACATGCCGTTGCTTCTGTCGGGCTGGATCAGCACGAGAATGATCAAAAGAAGTGCCGACACGAAAACGATCAGAGTAAATAAGGCGCTGAGTCTCATTTTTATTCCTCCTGAAAAATTGTTCTTTTTTATATTTCTTTCCCGAATGTCTTTACATTATATCATAAAAACCATTGAATAGCAAGCGATTCATCACAGGGAATTTTTTTCGGAAAAAAATCTGACAAAAATAAAAGTTCCCGACAAAAATTTGACTTTATTCCGCTTAGCCTGTATAATTTAAACATCGAAAAGCAGAATCCTGTTCGAGCTTTTTCAATACCCATTCTTAAGGAGGGCAGTAATACTATGAAGAAAAACACCATCTTGATGGTTGTCGCTTCCATAATCGTCGTTGTCATCCTGTTCCTGCTGGATCAGGGAAAAAGCGCCGGAAGCAAATATGTCGGCGAGGCGGACGGCTTTGGAGGAGCAAGCAATCCGGTAAAAGTGGAGGTTTCCCTGGACGGGGACAAAAAAATTACAGACATCCGGATTCTTTCCCACGGGGAGACCGAAGGCATAGGCACCGCGGCTTTTGATGTGCTTCCGGCGAGAATCGTGGAGACCCAGTATGTCAATGTGGACAATATGGCAGGGGCTTCCATCACAAGCGCCGGCATTAAAAATGCCGTTTTGAATGCGCTTGCGGCCGGAGGACTCGATACGACAGCCTACCAGAAAAAACCGGAGCCTGCCGCGGCCACACCGGCGTCGACAACGGAAGCAGCCGGAGCAAGCGGAACGACGGCGGTAAGCGCAACAGCGCCGCCAACGGGAACCGCGACGGAAACAGTCGGCGAGCCGACCACAGGCGCAGACGCAACGCCGGCGGGAACGACGGCGCCCGTTCCGGTCGAAGCGCTCTTTGATCCAGGACATAAAGACGCCGTAATAGACGTTCTCGTAGTAGGCGGAGGCGGCGCGGGCCTCACGGCGGCCATAGCGGCGGCGGAAAAAGGCGCTCATGTGGTATTGTTGGAAAAGATGCCGCTTCTTGGCGGAAATACCACATATTCCACGGGGGGAATCAACGCGGCCAACACGGAACTGCAAAAAGAAGCGGGCATTACCGATGACTCGGAAGAAATTTTCTACGAGGACACCATGAAGGGCGGGCACAACAAAAATAATCCCGAACTCGTGAAAACGCTGACAGAAAACGCCAAAAATGCGGTGACATGGCTCATTGACCGGGGGATGGACCTCAAAGAAGTCGGGATGTTCGGCGGCGCCAGCAAAAAGAGAATTCACAAACCGACCGGAGGGAAAGCAATCGGCCCGGTTCTTGTGGCGGCCCTCAAGAAAAAAGCCGAAGAGCTCAACATAGATATCCGTCTGGAGAATAAGGTCACGAAACTCCTGACGATCAACGGCAGAGTCGTCGGCGCGGAAGTCGACAACAAGGGGCATTTTTACCGGATATTCGCCAAATCCGTCGTCATGGCCACAGGAGGCTTCGGCGCCAATCCGGAAATGGTTTCACAATATAATCCCGCCCTCAAAGGATTCGGCTCCACCAACAGCAAGGGAATTACCGGAGACGGAATCAAACTCGTTGATGAGGCGGGCGGCGCCCTCGTAGATATGGAATTGATCCAGACCCACCCCACCGTCGTGCATAACGCGACAGACATGATTACCGAAGGCATCCGCGGAGACGGGGCGATCCTCGTAAACCGGGACGGAAAACGCTTCATCAATGAGCTGCAGACAAGAGACGTCGTGTCGGAAGCGATCCTGGCGCAACCGGGGGCCAGCGCTTTCCTGATCTATGACCAGGAAGTAAATGATAAAGCGGCCGCCTACAAAGGCTATGTGAAATTTGCGAAACAGGGCAACACGGTTGAAGAGCTGGCCAAAAACGCCGGAATCATTGAGGCGGAACTCGTGAATACCATGAAGCTTGTGGCCAAATACGCCGAAGAAAAGTCCGATCCCGATTTCCAGAACGAAAAGGGTCTCGTAAGAACACTTACGACCGCTCCCTTCTACGCCATTGAGATTTCGCCCGCCGTGCATCACACCATGGGCGGCGTCAAAATCGATACGAAAGGGGAAATCCTCGGAAAAGACGGGAAACCCATGGCAGGGCTTTTCGCCGCCGGGGAAATCACCGGAGGCGTCCACGGAGACAACCGCCTGGGCGGCAACGCCGTGGCCGATATCATCGTGTTCGGTAAAATCGCCGGAGAAAGCGCGGCGGATTATGCCGCTTCCATTTCCTCCGGCACAGACAAGGCAAAGCTGGAAGCGTATCTGGCGGATCTCAATCTCGCCCTCAAAGAATACAACATCGTGGTGGAATTGATCAACGATCAACTGAGATTCCTTCTGCCCGGCGGGCTGAGTTTTGATTCCGGCAGCGCCGTGATCAAGGAAGATTTCAAGAAGTCCCTCGACGCCATCAGCGTCGTTCTCAACAAGTATCCCGAAACCCTGATCTTTGTGACGGGCTATACGGACAATACCGGCTCTTCCGCCGGAAACAAGAAACTTTCGGAAGAGCGGGCGGCAAGCGTCAAGGAATACATGATCACAAAAGAAGTGGAAGCCGGACGCTTCTATACGGAAGGTTACGGGGAACTCCATCCGATAGCGGATAACGCCACCGATGAGGGGAAGGCGCAAAACCGCAGAGTAGAGATTCGGGTTCTGACGGCTTACTAAATATTTTCCATGAGAAATTGAAAAGAGAC
>JAISST010000100.1 GCA_031272945.1 Fusobacteriaceae bacterium | reverse complement strand
TGCACTGTGGTCTTCTGGGCCGTTGTCTTTTGGACCGTCGTTTTTTTCGTGGTGGTATTGTTTTTCTTTTTATCGCTCACGGCGCCGACGCCGGTGCCGATCACGGCGCCTACCGCCGCGCCTACCACCGTCGCTTTCGTATTTTTCCCGAAGACCTGACCGAGGAGCGCGCCCACAGCGGCCCCCGTCGCCGCGCCTTTTTTCTTACCGCTGTTTTTCGCGAAAAGCTCCGCCCCTGTGGATCCGAATAACAACATCATGACCATCATCAAAGCCGTCAATTTCTTTTTCATTTGTTACCTCCTGTAACACATTTAACTATTGATCACCCTGATAAACCTGTTTCCGCAATTCCTGATTTTCCGCCTTGGGGCTTACGCCGCCCCAGATATAAAGACCCGTAATCTCTCGCAATTCGGCCGCCCGATAAACCGGACCAGGGAAAGACTTCGGCGATTCTTTCGTATAGTTTTCCTTTGCCCAAGAGGGTTCCGGCAGGGCTTTCGGCGCTTTTACCGGTCCTTTGACGCTGAGGTCAATATCCGAGGAAAGGATCATGTTCTCTTTTTCAACGGTTTTGGCGAGTTCCAACCGGGCGCCGCTCCAGCCGTCTCCCCGGAACAGGGCCGATTTCATGTCGCCTATGTCGTCGGCTATGATTCTTGTGAGGTGGGCCGTATCCTCGGGATACAGTTTTTGATTGGGATCGGGCGTTTTTGCCGCCGCCTTGACCCAGGAACCGTTGTCCTTCATAAACTGCAGGATATAGATGCGCTCCCCGTTGTAGTTGGAATTGATCAGAACCGCTGAGGGGTCGTTTTCCCGCTCATAGGCAAAGCGTCTGATCTCGTCCGGCGTCAAGGCTCCTTCGGCCACGATGGCCTGCTCCAAGAGATAGCCGAAATTGCTGATTTCCATTTTGCGGTTGGAAAAGACGAAGAGTCCCACGCCCGGCAGATATCTGTCATAGAGTTCCCGGAGGATCGTGGCCCGCGCCGTTTTATCACTGGCCCTGGCCTCTTCGACGGCGGGGTCATAGCCGTTTCCATGATCGTCAAAGACGAGGGTCGTCGTTTGCGCCGGCATAGGAGTATAGCGGAATTCCTGGCGCAATCTTCTTCCGTATTCGCAATTGCCGGTGGGTCCGCCTTTTGTCAGATCCAGAATCCCCTTCACGAGCCAGTTGTTCTTTTCGTCGGTCTCCCGCAGGGAGGCTTCCCACTGGCCGCCGGATTTTTCCGTGAGGGCCAGGGACTTGAAGACTTTTTTATCTTCGTCGTAATAGCGGGTCCAGCTCAGGGATTGCCCGCTGTGCTGGCGGCTGTTGCGGGACCAGGGGAACGAAAGCGTCCATTTGCCCGCCCGGTTGTCATAGGTGAATGAGGGAATCACAATCGCAAAATTAATCCAGGATTTGTTGGGTTTTTCAAAATTGAAGATCGCGATATAGGGCGTTGTTCCGGCGGAATTGGAGGTCGCCAGCGTAAAGGAAGCGAATTCATCTTCCGGCGTCATGATTTCATTTTCGAGGAAGCCCGCCTCTTTCCAGATGGCCTGCATGAGACCGGCAAAATGCGGATCCGCTTTGATCCCTTCATAGAGAGCCTTACGCATTTCCTTTTCCTGTGGGGTTTCAAAGTAGTTCTTATTCTTATACCATTTGAGGATCCGTTCCTCTTTGCCGTTGATGAAGGTGGATACCACCGTCAGGTTTCCTTTTTCATCGTAGTAGGATGTGGCGCCTTGTACGTTTTTGACCCATTCCACCTGCATTTTTACCGTACCGTCGGGATAATAATACCAAGCGTCGCCGTTCAGTATATTATCGGCATAGTCTTCTCTTTTTTCTATTTTTCCGTCAGGATAATAACAGGAGGAAGTTCCATTGAGCTTGTCACGGACAAAGGCTTCCCTTTTTTGTAAGTTACCGTCAGGATAATAAGTTATGCAAACGCCTTCTTTCAGTCCGTTGATCCGGGTCTCTTCCGTGAGCAGATTGCCTTCCCGCGACAGCGTACGAATCGTGTCCACTTGATTCTCTCCGTTGAACTTCGTATCAATTTCCTTCTCGGGCATTCCGTCCGCATAATAGGTGCGGGTCATGCCCTCTCCCTTTTTGAAGTTCCCTTCGGATTTGAGTTCTCCGCCTTCATAATACGCTTTGCAGATTCCGTCTTTTTTATCGTCTTTGTAGTTCTCCGATTTGGCCGGTTCCCCGGTCTCGAAGAATTCTTCGGCGCTTCCGTTCTTTTTTCCTTTTTCGTAGTTGATCTCGCTTTGCCGGTTGCCGTTCTCGTACCAGGTTCTCAGCCTGCCATCCAGAAGACCGTCCTTGTATAATGCATCTGACTTGTCCTTTTTATCCTCATAGAATTCTTTCCGGGGGCCGTTCAGTTTTCCCGCCAAGTAATTCTCCACAAGTTTTGGCGTATCGCTGTTCTCATAGTATTCCGTCAGAATGCCGTCGAGATTCCCGGCCTTGTAAGAGGCCTTCATCAGGAGTTTGCCCTGCTGATTGAATGTCTCCATTTCACCGTCCAGCTTTCCTCCGACGTAATTCTCTTTGACCTGGATCGTATCATCCTCAAACTTGACAATCCGTTCGCCTTCAAGATTGCCTTTTATCCATTTTTCCGCCACATGGATGTTTTCATTGGGATAGAACTCGTTACGTTCCCCGTCGAGTTTTCCCTCTTTGTAGAACTCTTCAACGCAGGAATTGCCATCCTCAAAAAACTCCGTGCGCTTCCCTTCCAAGACGCCGGCTTTATAAGTTTCCTGGAGTTTTAAACTTTCGTCGGGGAAATATTCCTCAAAGGTTCCTTCTTCCTTTCCTTTATCAAAGGCTCCTTGCCGGAGCTTTTTGCCATTTTCTCCATAAACGACGAAAGAACCATCCTTGAGGTCATTGGCGTATTTTGTCTCCTCTTTGAGTTTTCCGCTGGGGTACCATTCCTTCCAGGTTCCGTCTTTCTGTCCGTTTTTATAGTTCTCCTCCGATTGTTTCACGCCGTTTTCGAACCAAGCAGTCCTTTTGCCGTGATACAAGCCATCTTTATAATTCTCCTCAAATTGCAGCTGTCCGTTTTGGAACCAAGTGCGGCTGACTTCTTCCAGCTTTCCCGCCTTCGCGTACATCTCGTAAAAAGATTGGCCGTTGGGATACCAGAGGCGGATATATCCGGTATAAGGGGTGGAAGCGCCCGCTGCTACGATCAGATCATTTTTGAATTGCAAACGATCGGCGTTGAACTCCGTTGTCAAGGCGACGCTTGTGGTATTTTTTTCTTTGTTCACAACCGTTACGGTACGGGTCCCGCTCCGTTTCCCCTTGTCCCAGACCGTCTGCCAGGCTTCGCTCCCGTCTTCGTTATAGACCACCTCCGTACCTGAAACCGTCATGTCGGAAAAGTACAGTTTTCTTTTGAGCTTTCCGTTTTGGTAATACTCCACCACGGTTCCTTCACCATTTTGCAGGTCGCTCTCGAGACGGGTCTTCCCGTCGGGGTAGTAGGAAACTTGTCTGCCCGAGAGGACGCCGTCCACATAGTGCAATTCCATCGTAATCTTATCATCTCCGGCCGAGCGGAATTCCACGATTCCCGTGAAAGGCGAAGGGCCTCCTTTGAGCCAGAGAATTTGGCCTTTGAGTTCCGTCCTGTCCACAGGAACCCGGATGTCGGTCTCGACGCCATCCCGGTACAGGGTTTCCTTGAGAAGTTTCCCGTCGGTCCCGTAGCTCCGGACAAAGCCGTCGAGACGACCGACTTTGTAGTTCTCCTCGAGCCGCAGGGTCCCGTTCAGGTCGTATCCCTTGCTGACGCCATCAATCTGGTCGTTGTCATAGCTACGCTCCGACTGGAGCTTTCCATTTTTGAAGAAGGTCCGGGAATAGCCTTTGCGACGGCCGTTGTCGTAATTGTCCTCCCGGTAGACAGTCCCGTCGGGATAATAGCTTTTCCGAGTTCCTTCGCGCCTGCCGTTCCGGTAATATTCCTCCATGGTCAATTTTCCGTTTTCGTCATAGCGTTTGGCTTGGCCATCGAGTCTGCCGTTTTTGTAGGATTTTTCCTCCAGGGTTTTCCCGTCGGGGCCTTTTGTGACAACCGTACCCGTATAGGGCTCTTTTTCCCCTTTTTCATAGATCAGGTCGTTTGTGAATTCCGTCCTGTCCGCCGGGATTTCCGCGCCGAAGGCGAGAAGACTCATCAGCAGACAAAGCATCATGGCTGTTTTTTTCAATTGCATCACTCCGTTTTTTCGATGTTCTATTTAATAGCGCTTGGGTTGTTCCTGTTTTACAAAGCCTGAGAGACCGGGGTCAAAGAGGTTTTTGAAAAACTCGGAAACAATAATAATGGGGATCGCGTATTCGTAAAGTTCTTCGGTGGATAGGGCATACAGATCCGGAACTGACTGATTTCCTCTGGCAAAGACATGCTGGAATTTCTCAAGATCAATTGTGATCCTCAACTGATTCCAACGGATAGCAATTCTTCTTTTATCTGTATACTGCTTCGAATAATACAATTCGATGGATATTTGGTTTAATTCCCGTTGATCATTTTGAAATTCGAAACGATCACCAGAATATCCCATATCGGAAACTTCCGATTTTCCTGTTATGGAAGAAGGGACGGAAAACGTATTGTTCTGCATGATGGTCAATATGTTTTGCAGGTCAGCCTGTGCGCCCGCGAGTGAAACCTGGTAATTGAATTTTTTGTTATTGCGCGCGTCATAATCTCCGGTTTCTCTGGAATAGAGCCGGAATACTGCCGCGGGCAACAGTTTGCCAGGATTGACTCGGAAAGCCGCGAGGCGTCTTTGCACGATTTCAATCAGGACTGCCCGCTCCTGTTTCGCCCGGGCTTCCCCCTCAAGGCGCTTCTCTTCGGCGATCCGCTGCTCTTCGGCCGCTTTTCTGGCCGCTTCCGCCCGCTCTTCTTCCTGCCGTTTCGCTTCGGCTATCCGCTCCGCTTCGAGTCTTTTTTCCTCGGCCAGTTTTTCCGCAGCGATCCTTGCGGCTTCGGCCGCTTTTGCTTCGGCGTCCTTTCTGGCCTGGATGATCCGGATGGCTCGCTCGTCAAATTTCAGCGTTTCATACTGGACAGGGGTTTTTCCGTCGCCGGTTACCATCTCGGAAGCAAGATCATAGGTCTCGATCCAGCGGGTTACGGTCCTGTCGTCGTTGTACTGCTCTACAAGGGCCGTCGCCCCTTTGTCCATATAAAATTTCTTCAGCAGCAGCTTTCCCTGCCGATCATAAAAATTCTGCTCCCCGTCTTTTACGTTGTCATACCAGGTCGTCTCCGAGAAGAGTTTCCCGTTGTCATAGTATTCTTTGAAATTCCCGCTTTTCTTTCCCTTTCTCCAGGGTTCCTCCGCGAGCTTTTTCGTTTTGCCCGCATCATAATAAAAGATGTAGGTCCCGTTTCTCGTCTCATCAATGGCGACAACCGCCGCTCCATTTTTGTAGGAAACGCTTTCGCTGAGCTTTCCGTTGGGATAATAGTTCTTGAATTCCCCTTCGGGCAGGCCTTCCACATAGTTTCGCTCAAAGACCGGACCGCCTTCCTCGTTGTATTTCACATGGGTTCCGTGAAGGACGCCGTTTTTGTAATGGATTTCCTCGGCCAGATCTCCGGTCTTCAAGTACCGGACCACGGCGCCGTCATAGACGCCGCCTGCGTAATTGGCCTCCTCCTGGACCTCCCCGTCCTCATAGTAGGTTACGGCGCGGCCGTCGGGAATGTCTTCCCTGTATTCCCGCTCATATTTCTTTTTGCCGTTTTCATGCCAGGCCGCCGCCTGCCCGTTTAATTTCCCTTCCCGGTAGTTTCTCTCTTCCTTCAGGGCGCCGTTCTCATAATAGTCTCTTTTTCTGCCGGAAATGACGCCTTTCAGGTAAAAGGCCTCGCTCTTGATGGAACCGTCGGGATAGTATTCCTTTTCGACGCCGTCTTTCAGGTCATTGATATAGGAGGCTTCCGCCTTTGTGGCGCCGGACTCAAAGTACTCCCGGTAGGTCCCGTTGGGGATCTTGTGGAGCACGTTGTATTCTTTTTCGATGTTTCCGCTCTCATAGTATTTGATAATACTGCCTTCCTCAATATCGCCTTCGGCGGGAAGGCTTTCCCGGTTCAGGGGGATGGCGTCCGCGGTCTTGATCTCCAAAAGATACCTGGGTTTTCCGTTTTCAAAGTAAGTCTTGGCAACGCCCGTCAGCTTTTTATCTTTCAAGGCGCCTTCAAGCAGCAGATTGCCGCCGGGCGCATAGATTCGCACGAGGCCGTCGGACAGGATCCGGGTGACATCGCCGCTTTGCTCCAGGGGAAGGATTCCCGCTTTTTCCGGCGTCAGCTCATAGAGGAGCTTTCCTTCTTCGTCATAGAGCTTGACAGCGCCGGCGTAGACGCCGCTTTTGTAGACGCCCTCAGCTTTGAGTTTGCCGTCGCTTGCGTAGAGTTTGAAGGGACCTTCGGTTTTTCCGTTTTGGTAGCTTTTTTCGGAAACAAGGTTTCCGGCGGCGTCATATTCCCGGAGCGTGCCTTCGAGGGCCAGGTTTGAAAAATCCGTATTGGTCTGAATCTGTAGTTCCGCTTCGCGGGTAAGGGTATAGACATAACGCTTGGCGCCTGACTCCTCATAAGAAGTCAGGGTTCCTGTCAGTTTGCCGCCGAGGAATTCGCCTGCCGCCAGCAGCTTTCCTTTCTGGTCATAATATTTGAAAGGACCTGAAAGGAGACCGCTTTTGACGGCCCGTTCCTGCTTCAGGATTCCGGTCCCGTAATAATCCTTGATCGCGGCGTCTATGACGACGGCGTCCAGATTGATCTCGCCGTCCAATGGGATTTCCCCGGCCTTCTCGATCTGATATTCCGCCTGGGGTTCGCCGTTGCTGTAATAGAGACGCAAGCCGCCTTCGGGAATCCCCGCATGAAAATCGCCTTCCATTTTCAGCTTGCCGTTCTCATGGTACCATCGGATCCGGCCTTGGGCTTTGCTATTTACATAATTTCCTTCGGAGGCAAGGACTCCCGTATGATAATAGGTCTTCTGAATGCCGTTTAGGGGGAACCCGTAGAGTTTCCGCAGTTGATCCGCATGAAAATTGTTCCCCGCAGGCCCCGGCGCCGAGAGGTCGAGGCGGTCTTTTTTGATGAGATTCGCTGCCTCATCGGCGGCTTTCAATTCCATGGTGTAACGTTTGCCGAAAAAGTTGCTCTTCAAATTGACGGATTTCATGGCTTTGCGCCCGTCGTCCCAGATTCGCGTGCGATTGGCGATATCGGCGGGCTCCGGTTTTTTATCGGAATCGTAGGGCAGGCAGGCGATCTTGATAAAACCACCGTCGTCTTTGCGGAATTGATAAATCAGGATCGGGTCTTCTTCTTTTTCGCCGTCCTGCTGGTAGAAAAGATCCATACCGGTGTCGACGCCCTTTTTGAACCGTGCGACTTCCCGCTCCGAGAGATTCCCCTCGGCTTTCAGGGCCTCCGTCAGTAAATAGCCGAGATTATCCATGATGATTTTCTTTTTGTTGACCTCGGTCTCCACTTCCCAAGGGAGGACAGTCGCGAAAAGCCGTTCGTTCCAGGAAACTTTTTCCCGCCAGTCGTCGGCCTCGTCCCGGATCAGCATTTTTCCGATATGGTTACTGACCCACTGGGTCTGCAGGTTTGCGTCGTCCGGAATATCGTCTTCGATATTTCGGGCGGAAGCCTTGGCGCCGCCCCCCGTAAGACAGAAGAGCAGGAGGAACAGGAATGTCGTGTAAAATCTTGCGCGCGTGTTCATGTGGTCATCAACTCCTTCATATTACAACTTTGATTAGCTTTCCTTTGTCATAGGTCCTTGTTTCTTTCACGGTTCCGTTTTCATGATAGGAAACACGCTGGTACACTGTGCGCCGGTTGCCATCGTCGGGCCCGGGTTCCGAATAGAAATCCTCCCGGGCCAGTGTTCCGCTCTCGTAATAGTGTTTTTCATGGATTTTGGAATCGCTTTCCGAATCCGTTAACGTTTTCATGTTTCCATTGTTGTAGTATTCGATGGTTCTGATGCGCTTTCCGTCGACGGCAGTAAAAGTCTTGACCTTGGGATTCCCGTTTTCATAAAAAGTCAGG
Source organism: Fusobacteriaceae bacterium (assembly GCA_031272945.1). GTDB lineage: Bacteria > Fusobacteriota > Fusobacteriia > Fusobacteriales > Fusobacteriaceae > JAISST01. The sequence continues at coordinate 7,654 of JAISST010000100.1, read as the reverse complement.
GAAAATGTCACATGGACGCCCTCCTCCCATTCTCCCGGCCGGATCACGCCGCTTGTCTCCCGGGCTACGCTTCCGCTTTTTTCTTTGATCTGCCCGTTTTCATAGTATTGCTCAAGGTATTGCCGGGGGGAGATGCCATCGGCAGTTGTCGCTTTAAACTCCAGATTTCCGTTGAGGTAATAGGATTCCAGAATCCCCCCTTGAAATCTTTTCTCCACCATGCCGTTCTTGTAATAATAGATATAATTTTTTCGAAGGCCCCGGAGAAAAGTTTCTTCGCTCCGAAGACGCCCGTTTTCGTAGGTGGAACGGAAAGTACCGTCCACAGTGGTCCCTTTTCCTTTTTCATGATAAATCCTCTGGCCGTCGGGGTAGATCCACTTGCAGGAAAGACCTGTTCCCGTGTACAGGGCCTCATAGGTCCGGTTGTCTGCCGTTCCTTTGGACGCGTTTGCCTGCGTCATGACTCTTCCGCTCCGGAGAAATGTCTCCAAAAGGAGGCCGCCCCCTTTGCCTTGGCCGACGCGTTCCCGGATCGGGCCGTCGGAATAGTATTCCTCGCTCATGTGCAGGACATTTGCCTGCATATCGCCGTATTGAACCCTCATCAGCCGCCCTTTGTCATCATAATACTTGATGGGATCGTAGCTGGCGCCGTAGGCGTCATAGGCGCGTTCCGTAAGAAGTTTCCCGTTTTCATGGTAGCGGATGTATTTTCCGACGCGTGTGAAGTGATCACGGCGGGTGAAGACTTCATTGATCTGTCCGTTTTCGTAATAATTGGTTTCTTTGCCGCACTCCTCCCCGTTTTGATACTCAACCACCCTTTGGATTTTTCCGGTCGGGTAAAAGTACAGGATATTTCCCGTATAAGGTCGGGCCTCCCCCGACTTATAAGCCGTTCCGTTTCTGATTTCGATGAGGTCCGAATGAACCCCTTCATACCGCGGTTGGGGCGTCACAACCGTTTTTTGTGAAACGATGGGCTTTCCCTGTCGGGCTTCTTCCTGCTTTTGCTGAAGCCAGGGAAGGTTCGCGTACATCGTGACGGACATCGTCCATAGTATCCATACAAATCTTTTTTTCATGGTCTCCCCTTATCGGTTCTTTTTCTATCTGTAATCTTTCAACACATTCACATTATGCCGCTCCACCGCGCTCAAATCGCTTTCGGCAAAATATCGGTTCGGCCGGTACCAGGCCTCCCGGGTGAAGACGTTCTTCCACCTGTCGGTCTTGAAAATGTAGCCGTGGGTCGCGTAGATGTAATTACGGAGATAATCGGCCTCGTCCTTTGTAATGCCGTTGCTGCGCAACATTTGGGCGGAAATTCTTTCCGAGTGAATGATGCTCAGGAAATAATTGAAGGGGGAATTATACCCGCTGGATTGGGATGTTCGCGAATTCCCTTTTAAAACACGATTGATAGAAACGGCGACGTCATTGCCTCTTGGAATAAGCGTTACGATGTATTCACGCACATCCCCGCCGGCCATATCCGTATATTCTCCATCGCCATACTCATCAATGGGGATTGTCATAATTTTCAGAGAAACCTCCAAGCCGCCCGTTCCCAAATAACTGTCGTAGGACTCAATATTTGTTTGGAACATGAAAGGATTTTCTCTTTTCAGCAATTCGAGGATTTTCGCTTCGATTCGCCGGATTTGATCCGGATTCCAATCAGAATAGCGCAATTGCTCAATATGGCAAATCTTTTTTGCCATTCTCCGGGCGCGTTCTATGTCATAACTATCCATGCCCGCATCTCCAAAGTAATACACATATTCTTTTTGAAGATCATATGCCAGCATGACACTCCTGAACAGTTCTTCCCTGCCTGTTCTGTTTTGCTTCTCCAACAGAGGACGCAACATGTCATCCGCTGTATTGTATTCATAGGAATCCAGTACTATATTCCGGATTGTACGCCCATAAGACGTGTTTGTCTCGTATCCCAAATCCAGTTTCTCAATGAAATATTCCATAGACAAAGGAAGCGGTCTGATCGGAGGAGGCAACTTTCCTTTGAACACCACTTTCCCTTCCATCGGATGATAATGGACGCTGAGATAGGTAATCCGCGCTATTGTCGCCGGTTTCGGCAAAACTGCAATCTCGAACGTGGAGGTGCCATACTCCCACGCGCCCCAGTAATAATCAGGATCCACCACCGCAATATCATAATCATAACCCCACTGAAACTTCGCAAGTTCTATGGGAATCTCCCTTTCCATAACCTGATAATCCCGCTCTGTAAATTGGTTGGAATCCAGCAGATAATTGCGGAGAATCCGAAGGTTCGGGACCGGTTTTGTTGCGGGATCGGCATATGCTTCCGCAACCTGAGGCAGCACGGAGGAACCCTGCGCCTCCTCCTGCTTTTGTTTCAGCCAGGGAAGATTGGCCGACAGGATTCCACAATATGCCAACAGCAGACATAGAAACAGAATTCTTTTCACAGGGCTTGCCTCCTTCAAATTGTCATACGGGAAGTCCCGAATTTTGGCAGGTTCGCCAACATAGCCGGAAATCATGGACTTCGAAGCATTTTCGATTTCCGGTCATTTGATGTTGATATATTCAAATCACGTTCGGTTTCAGCGCGTTTTATTCGAATTCAATACGTGTTCAAGAGAGCTGTAGGAGATTTGAAGAGGATTCGCTCGAAAGATCGGGCTTGCGAGTATTTTCGTTAATTGAAAAGACGCGGCCGCGATCATATTCAAAAGGAAGCGGTCTTTTTGTTATTGTAACAAAAAAATGTCTGCCTGTAAACAAAAAGAAGTTCAAATTTTCAAAAATATTTTTAAAACGCCTCGTTCCGCATATTACAGTGCCGCAGACAGAGTTCGCCCGCGGCACGGCATGCTTTTTCCATTTCTCACTTAAAACTTATACCGGAATCCCAACGAGATCGCTCTGTCGGTGGTCTTTCCATCCTCAATGGACGTATCGTAATTGAGGTTGATCGTGAAATTCTCCTTCACGGCGAAATCAGCCCCAAGGCCGATCCATGTGGTGTTCCGGGAAAGGCCGATCCCGTCAATCTCATACTTCCGTTTCGTCGGATCCCCGGCGTAACGGGTCTGGATTTTCAGCTTTTCATCGTTGAAAGCCGCCAAGTGCGCGATATGCGCGTTGAACTTGAAGCGGTTGAATTTGGCTTCCGCACGGAGACCCAAGACGCCCGAGGTCTGGCTGTAAAGAGAATCGTCCACGATCAGACCCAGCGTCGGATCATGTTCCGTAAAGCCGCCGCCCCGGAGGAAGTCCGCCTGGATTCCCAGGAAGGGCGTGATCTTGTATCGGTCGGCCAACGGAATGGAATAACCCAATTCGCCGTAAGCGGAAAGTCCCACATCGACGGTTTTCGGCTTTACACGAGCGCCGGAACCCGTGGTTCTGTCGATTTCCGTATAATAGAGACCGACGCCCAGGCGTCCCAGGGCATAGAGGCCCTTCAGCTTCGGGAAGTTGTAAATTCCATAACCTGAAAGCGAAATATTGACGCCCTTGGCGGTTCCGCCATAATTGGCCGAAAGATCCGCCTCGGACTTGTATCCCGAAAGGGCGATCCCCAATTTCAGATTTTCCGTAACCGGGAAGTCCACGCCGAATTGGGCGCCGTTGATTTTCGTATCGGCGGCCGTGTGGCCGTGGTCGTAAATTTTGCCCTTGGCGTTGATATAGTCAAACCATACGCCGGCGCTTGCCTTACCCTCTTCCGTCGCGATGGAGTACAGACGGTTCGAAAGCTGTTTACTCATAATTTTGGACTGCTTGAAGGTGATATTCTTTACAACGGAATATACTTCGCCAGCGAGACCTGCCCACGCGCCGGGGAGCGCCGCGGCGGGGGAGTAGAGGATATCCGCCAGGGCTGTTTTGAAGGCGGAGTCTTCCTCTACGTTGGCTTGGGCGTCAAGCATGGCGTCGAAGGCTTCGCCGGCGCTTGCGATCGAGGCGGGGACGTAGGAGAGGACGCTGGCCATTGTGGGAGCGGAGGCGTTTTTCTGGTATGAGACTTCGGCAACATCGTAAGTTTCATTATATTTTATGGAAAAATACTGTTTTGAATAGTATTTAATCCAAGCATTGACATAAGGAATTGGATCTCCTGTCCAAACGCTGGTTGTAAAACCTTTTCCATATACATCAATTGTATGATTTGTTCCTGCAAATCCAACCGGAGGGATAATTCTGTGTGCTTTCAGGACAATTTTCGTTTGCATTGTTGAAGACGCTAATAAATTATCTGTACTTCGCAGCATAAGATGCAATTGTCCATCAGATAAATCTATATTTTCAGCTTCTAAAATCGTTTCATCTGTCCCGGTATTAAAATTCTCGTCAGGATTTAATTGATGATAATAATCTGTGATAATACCGAAATTAGTCTCTGGAGCATCAAGATCCAGCCAAAGAGTGCCATTGTTTTTGACGATAATATCTCCGGAAACTCCAGTTCCTCCTACAGAAACGAAAAAATTACCTCCGTTATTTTCTATGTTGCCATAAACTCGCGTATAATGTCCTCTGCCAATATTATCAATATTTCCATTCATGGTATAATCTAAATAGTCTTCATCAAAATACCATTCTTTATTTCCTGATGTAGTTATATTATAATATAGCGGAGTCACAGGCAGAGAAAACAGATTGGAATTACTACCGTCAATTGTGATCTTTTTGCAGGCAATTCCGTTTGAAAAAATCAAATTGGCTCCTTTTGTTAATGTAACCGAGCCTGCTGTTCCTGATCCTTGTCGCAGATCGAGATTCAATTTACCGTATACCCAATATTGGGGCTGTGCGAGTATCAAAGCGCCCTTCCAAGATTGTGTTCCGGTTCCTTGTAAAGTAAAGTTTACATCTCCAATTATATCATTTGAGAATACGAAACCTTCAGACGCTTTAGTGATTGTGTCCGAAAACTGACCTGGCATATAAACATTTGGAGTAAAAATATTAGGTACTTGCTTGTCATCGATAGTAATTGTTATAGTGTCAGTTTTATTTCCGTCTTCATCAAAAGCCAATTCTTTCCAGAATCCTGCAGGTCCGCCCAAGGCGCGGTCTTCATTCAACAAACCCCAACCAAAGGTTGAGTCAACTCCGGTTTTGTAGTCTTCTCCAGCTACTACGATGTTATCTGCAGTTGATAATAACGTCATTCTGATAATGTCTGCTGTCATCCAAGGATATTTATTGGCAATTTCACCAGCGACTTTAGCAACTCTTGGTGCTGCAAAAGATGTTCCAACTAATCGCGGGTTGCGATCAAGATCTCCATCTTCAAATACATCCTTAGCCCATTCTATTTCAGTAAGATCAATTATAATATCTCCGATCGCTGCCATTCCCCAATATGCAGCATCACCAAGCGCAGATGCATATCTGCTGCCATTATTTTTAGTTCCCAATCTTGTAGTATCTTCACTATCAACTGCTGTTACAGCCAACCATCCGCGTTCAAGTTCAGTAAAATATTTTGGCATTAAAGCCTGAAAAGTAGGATAATCAGCAGGTTGATTCCCTGCTGCCCAAATTATTAAGACCGGATCCTCTTTGTTTATAATCGTTTTCCATGCTGCGATTTCATTTCCATGCCAACTTGTAATATCGCTTTTTGTATATTTGCTCCATGTATTATGAGGCACTTGTACGCCTTCCTCTAAAAGCTTATCCAGATGAGCCCCAAAAGAGCAATTGATTATTTTCACATTCTGAGCATCAAGCTTTAAATACATTTCAGAAGAAGATACAATAACTATTTTTCCGTTTGAATCTTTGATCGTATGATTTATTCCAACGATAGAAAGATCATCTGAACCCCCATAGGTGGAAGCCCCTACAATCAAAGAAACTATTTCCCCATGTGAAAGTTCACCTTGTAATTCTTCTCTTGTTAACGATTTTTTATCTATACCATCAATATCAACAATTGTTATGCCACCTTTAATTTCTTTCAATTTATCTACAGAAAGGCTATCGTCAATCACTCCAACATTTGTAGCCATTGCCACCAGACCATCATTTTGTGAAATGGTCTCAGTTATAAAAGTATCAATGATTGCGACTAATCCAGACGGAATCACATAGTTTCCGTTAGCGTCCTGGATTTTATTGATATTTATCTCACCAACCGTCAAACTTTCATCGTTTTGCGGTGCAGAAATATTCACGAGTCCATTTTCATCTAAAAATGAATATTTCGCTTGATCATTATTTCCGGTATTTGTTCCCGTATCCGACCCCGTCCCGGTATCCGTCCCCGTTCCCGGATTCGTCTGATTCCCTGTCCCCCCATTATCTCCCCCAACCCCAATTCCCGGCGAAGCCGTATTCCCACTCCCACCAGCCAAATTACTGCCGCCGCCTCCCCCTCCGCCGCCACCGCCGCAGGCGGTCAAAACAGCGAAAAGAGCCAAAATCGAAACCAATTTGAACTTCCAGGTATTCCTCTTCTTCACGAGCAAAGTCCTCCTCAATCAATCGTTCTCCACCACAAGGGCAAGCAACCCGAAGTGATGGCGCCAAGTCACAACATGGGCATGCCGCCCATGTTTTAAAAAAGAAATCCAACCGTACCACAGGTTCTCAACCCATGGCAAAACCTGTCTATTCTGTAAAATTTAATTTGTAGCATATCCATCTAAAGCCATTCTTCCGAAATCCCGTAATAATCAAAAATGATCATCACCAAGTATTCCAGAAGTAAAGATGATTGTGTACCATGTTTTCCGTACAGACAATAGAGTCTGTACCGCAAAGAAAAGAATTTTTTGAGGAAAGTATTAAAAACAGCTGATTTGTAGCAATTCTGTGAATTAAAAACGGGTTTATCGCCAATATCATAGTTTAGTGATAGCTAATTTTTTGTCCATCTCCCCCTAAAGTCCCCTAATACAAGATTTTCACAAATCTGCCTTTTTGCAAAAAATTGAACTGTGCATAAATCGAATTGCCAAGGAAAGGGAATGTACTTTATTGGAACAAAGTAATTACAGGACCCTTTTCGAAATGAATTCGTTCAAGATTCGCACATTTTTGGGTGGTCTGAAAAATTTTTTGGATATTTTCCCTCTTTTTGTTTACAGCCGGACATTTTTTTGATACAATAAAACAAGGTCGCCAAACTATGATTTTGGCGACCGTTGTTATAAAATAGGCATAAATTGGACATTGTGGAAATTGTTCCGCCGTTTTTTTTTTTTTTTTGGCATGGGCGGCGCGTTTCGCAAGTTTTTCCCGAATGGACGAATGATACCGCCCTATGGTGCAAAAAACGGTTTCGTTCCGGGTGGGGAAGGTTGCAGGTTTCTCTGGAGGAAGTGATTATTGCGCGAAAAGATAAAACGTGATATGATATAGACGTGGCCTATGTCGAAAGACAAAGCCCCGAAAGGGGGTGTTACTATGCGGCGGGGTTTGTTCTACCTTTTTCTGCTCGTCGTTTTGTTCTTTTTGTGGACAAGACGACTGATGTAGGATAAGGCCACGGTCGGAGCGTTTACCCCGCTCCGGCTTTTTTGAGCCTGTGAAATGTTTTCTGTAATTTTGCGTTTCCTGTGATAAGATTTTTGGTTTTTTTATAGATTCTATTTATTCCTTTATACTACAAAATTCAAGGAATGTCAAATTAATATTT
>JAISST010000072.1 GCA_031272945.1 Fusobacteriaceae bacterium | reverse complement strand
GGCTGAAAATATCCCGTCCGAGATTGTCATATCCGAGAATCCCGTCGAGGGAGGGCTTCGCCAGCACTTTGCTGTTTGCCATAGCGTAGGGGTTTTTGTAAAAATATAAGCAGACAAAGGTAGTCACAATCAGCAAGGCCCCGATCCGCAGGGACTTCCAGCGCTTCATCAGTATTCCTCCCGAATCCGCGGATCGATCAAAACCGACACGATATCCACCAGGAAATTCATCAGCACAAGGGCGACGGACGTATAGAAAATCAGCCCCTGGATCAGAGGAATGTCCCGGTTCACCACGGATGTTATCAACAGCCTGCCGATGCCCGGTATGGAAAAAATTTGCTCCACGATGATGGTTCCCGTAATCAGGTCAATAATCATGACGCCGATCAGCGGAATCACCGACAGGATGGAATTCTTGAAAATATAAAGATTGAGCCACTTCATTTGCAGCCCGTTCACGAAGAGGTACTTGATGTACTCCTCCCGCATTTCCTTTTCGAGGTTGCTCTTGATATGACTCGTAATGACGCCGATCTTGGGGATCGCGATCACCAGACAAGGCAGAAGCAGGGATTTGAAAGACCTGTCATAGCCGATCCGGAGCACGCGCAAAATAACCCCCAGCGTAAACATGGAGATGATTCCCAGCCAGAAGGACGGGATTGAAATACAGACGCCCAGCACAAAGTCCCCGATCTTCCGGACATGCTTGTTTTTGATCTTGTAGAGCAAAAAGGACAGCGGCACGGAAGCGAGAAATACCATCAGCAAAGAGATCAGGGATATCTCCAGCGTCAGGGGAAGCCGCCGGGCGATCAACTCCACAACCGGCTCCCCGTATTTGAAGGAATTTCCGAAGTCGAAAGACAGCACCCCTTTGATCCACACGAAATAGCGGACGAGAAAGGGTCTGTTGAGACCGAGGCTGTCCCGGAGCATGGCAACTTCCTCCGGCGCGGCGTCCACCCCGAGGATGGCCGCCGCCGGATCTCCGGGCAGCAAATCAAGCAGCAAAAACGACAGAGTCCCGATCAACAATACGGATAATACCACCTTCGCAAATCGTTTGAAATAGTACATGGCGTTACTCTCCCTTTACGACGCGAAGGCTCAGTCCTCTATGGTCAATCTGGAATAATCAATAAAGGGGATCGGATAGATCACGTATCCCTTGATGCCTTTCTGCACGGCGATCATGGTGCCGGGATCGGTGATGAAAACCGAAACAAAATCATCCCGCAGGATTTCCTGGGCCTTCTTGTACATGGCAATTCTGGCCGCGTCGTCGACGGTCACCTTGGCGGTCTTGATCAGCTTGTCGTATTCGGGGTTCACATAGTTGACCATATTGCGCTCGTAATCCGACGTATAGCGCCGCAAAACGGCGTCGGGGTCCAGTTTCCCGCTGAAGCCGATGATCGTGGCCTCGAAGTTGCGCTTGGCGTAGACGTCGTCGAGCCACGTGGCCCACTCGATGGTCTCAATCTGCATAGTGACTCCGATTTCCTTCAATTGCTCCACGATGATCTGGGCCGTATTCACATGGTAGGCGTAGTTGCTCGGCACCCGCACCGTAAACTTGAGGTTCTCATAGCCCGCCTCCTTCAGAAGGGCCTTTGCTCTGGCAGGATCCACCTTCTGACCGATGTCGCCCACATAGACGTCCTTCATGACGGGACTCATGTTTGTTTCCAGCGGAATTCCCTGGCCGCCCATGATTTCTATGAGTTTTTTCTTGTCAATGGCAAGATTGATGGCCTCCCGGACGCGCTTATCGGAAAAAGGTTTGAACTTGTGATTCAAGGCCAGAAGCTGCACGAGATTCTGGGGGCCGTTGACGATTTCCTGGTTTTTCAGTTCCCCGAGACGCTTGGCGTCCACGCCGGAAGCCAGGAGGTTGATTTCCCCCGAAAGCAGTTTTAAAAAGCGGATCTCGGCGTCAGGCGTCACCACAAGCTCCACGCGCTTTATCTGCGGCTTTTCGCCCCAATAGTCTTCAAAGCGCTCCAAAACCAGCCCGTATTCGCGCTCATATTCGCTGATCTTGTAAGGACCGGTCCCGATGGCTTTTTTATCGAGATTTCCCGCGTTCTCATCGGGCACGATGCCTTCGATCATGGCGTAAATGAACGATACGTTGGGCTGTTTCAGCACGATGCTGATTTCGTCCTCACTTTTCACGATGATTTTATCGACAATCTCAAATTCGACGCTGGCCATTTTTTCGCCGGTCTTTCCGGTCATGACATTGAGCGAATACTCGACGTCCTTGATGTCCAGCGGATTGCCGTTATGGAATTTGACTCCTTTGCGGATCTTGAACGTATAAGTCAGACCGTCTTCGGAAACCGTGTAGCTTTCGGCTACCGCCGGCTTGATCCCTCCGTTTTCCGAAGGCTTCACGAGTCCTTCAAAGACGTTCCACGTCACTTCCTCCGAAGCGCTGGATACAATTTTGTAGGGATTCAGGCCGTCAATGTCCATGTTCATCGTACTGCGAATCACTTTTTCCTTCGGAGCCCCAAAGGCAGTAAAACTTAAGGATGCCAAAGAAACCACAGCAAACCAAAGTGTTAATTTTGTTCTTAACATTCTTAATTTTATCATGGATTATCCTCCAAATTGAAATGTTCAAAGGCTGGCCTCTGATCCATTCTTGCATATTGACTTATATTACCACATTTTTCATAATATTTCAATTCTTTTCTAAAAATTTGTATATTTTTATACAAAATCAGGAAAAAATTAGGGCAGTTTTCAATATTCCTTGACGGCAACCTTGGCGCCGTTTTTCCAGGTGGTTTTTACCCGGATCTGCTTGTTTTCCCCGTATTCCTTGAAATCTCCGTTTTGTTTCCCGTTGGCCCAGATTCCTTCGCTTTTGATATTGCCGTTTTCATAATACTCCACGGCTTCCCCGTTCAGCACGCCGTTTTTGTACTGTTCCTTGGCCTTGATCTTCCCGGTGATATAATAGCGTTTCAGCATTCCGTCTTTTTTTCCGCCCTTGGAGACGAATTCCTCCTCGGGTTTCCCGTTGAATTCGTAGAACGTCCGGGTCGCGCCGTCCACTATGCCATTTTTGTAGTCCACTTTCAGCTTCACGGTCTTCCCGTCTTTGAATGTTTCCTCCGCTATGCCCGTGAAGGGAACTCCCGTGGACTTTACCACCATTTTCCCGCCCTTCTCCTCGAGATTTGAAAAAGGTTCCGTCTTTCCCGACAGCGCCATTGCGCCTATGAGGCCAAGCAATACCAACACTTTTTTCATGAATAATCCTCCTTGAATATATAATAACCGTAACTCCGGAAGATGTCCACAACTTCCGGCAGCAGTTCTTTTTTCACAAGTATGTTGTAGTTTTCCGCCCTGAGCGCCAGGTCTTTGAAGCGTCTGTCCTTTGTGATAATATCAATGACGGATTTGTCGTTCCGCAATTTGATGACCATATAGTCCGGCTCTACCCGAAGGGCGTCGGACCGCAGTTTCAGATTCTCAAAAAACGCGCTCCACAGCGGGTTCAGATCCCCGGAGATCTTCTCATGAAATTCCCGGATCTTTTCCTCCAGCTGGGCGTAGGATGTGACCCCTTTCATAAACTGCTCCTCGGTCAGCTTGAATTTGCTTGAAGAGATTTTCTGGGCGATTTTTTCCAGGAACATGCTGGCCACAGGGGTGTCTCCGATCACGGAAATATAGAGCCTGTCCTCGTCCAATATCACTTCGGATTTCCCCATATCGAGATTGAAATCGTAGTCGTCCTTTTTTCCGAATACATATTTTCCGAGGGCGGTAAACTTCAGATAGCGCAGACCGTCGTACTTGCTCAAATATCTGTTCTTCAAAAACAAGGCCTGGTTGTCGCTGGGGTAGTCGTAGTAGAGCTCAAACAGGCCGAAAGTTCCCAAAATAAAGAATACGCTTTTGATCAGAGGTTTCACGACATAGTCCAGGTATTTTTCGTAGTTGGGGATCTTCGTGCGCTCGTAGTTGGCCTCGTTGATATAGATATAGTCGTAGGCGTCCCGAACGTCGATCAACTCGATAAAATCATCCCGGAACAAAATGGCGTGGATGATGTTGTCGACGCTGACGATACAGCCTTCGTCCATTTCGTCGATGATGGCGCGGATCGTGGCAAGGCAGGCCCGGATTTCCTCCCGGGAATTCCAGATGTTGCGGGTACCTTTGAGGAAATTCAGGTAGAGGGACGTAAAGCGGAACTTGTCCTCTTCGTCGATGATCTCGCAGGAAAAGAAGTCCTCCACGATGCCCTTGATGTTTTCAAAATTGAAATATTCGGTATTCCGGTATTTTCCTTTCATCAAAAAGAAGAAGAGACCGATGATCTCCGTCTTCAAAAAGTCCAGATCTTTGGAGTCCGTATAATACTCGCTGATATTGCAGTATTTCCGCATATTGGTCTTGGAATCTTTGAGAATCTTGCCGCTGTCCGAAAGCTGTATCCCCGTCTGGGTAAAATAATCCAGATACATTCTGAGGTTCTGGAGAAATTCTTTTTCATTATTGTGTACTAAAGTAATCTGTAATTCTTTCTGGTGTATAATATAATATTCCTCAGGTTTTTCCATGAATTTGCGGAACATCCGGAGAATGTCGTAGTCCACATACAGGTATTCGCCTTTTTTGGGGTCCTTGTCGAGCTTGAAAAACAAGAACTCCTCTTTGAGGTCCCGGTTCAGCGTATAGCTTTCCACTTCCACAAAGAATTCATCCCGGATCTCGGAAGGGAGAAAGTACTTTCCGGTCCAGGCCACGTCCCGGAACACTTCCCGGACCCGCTCCGAAAGGGTCTCGTAGATGGTATGGAACGTCTCCTCATTGGTATAGATCTGCTCTAAAAGTTCCAGAAACGTCTCTTTGCTGCTTTTTTCCCCGATGAGGGATATGTCAAAAAGCGTCAGGTTGTTTCCGATGTAGCCTTCGGCTATCCATTCGAGATAATATTTCTTATACAGCTTTAACAGTGTTTCCTTCGAATAAAAATCGTTGAGCGCTTTTTGAAAGCGTTCCATGGATATGGCCATATCTTTTCACCTCAATTCTCAATCTCCAAGTATAAACTCAATGTCTTTTTCCGTCAGGAATTTCATCGAAGTATTGTCTTCGGAAATGAGACTGTCCAGCAATTCACTTTTCTTTTCCTGCAATTTCAGAATCTTCTCCTCGATGGAATCTTTCAGAATCAGCTTGTAAGAGAATACCGTGCGGTCCTGCCCGAGGCGGTAGGCTCTGTCGATGGCTTGATTTTCCACGGTCTTGTTCCACCAGGGGTCATAGATAAAAATCGTGTCGGCCGCGGTCAGATTGAGACCGACGCCTCCCGTTTTCAGCGTCATCACAAATACTTTACACTTCTTGTCAAGTTGAAATTTGTTGACGAGCTCCTGTCTGTCTTTTGTATTGCCGCTCATGGATAGATGCCGGATCCCTTCTTTTTCGAGATCTTCGCATATATTGTTGATGGATGTGATATAATTTGTAAATACCAGCACCTTGTGCCCGTTACCCACGGCGTCAAGGACATTGTCCATGAGGACTTCGCGCTTGCTGGAAATCACGTTGACGCTTTTGTTTTCGGGGCAGCTGGCGATCTGCCGGAGTTCGTTCAGGGCCTGCAATATAAAGAAGTGACTTTTTCCGAATCCGTTTTCCTGAATCTGGTTCTTGACCTGATTGTAGTAATAGTGCCGTCTCTCGTCGTAAAGCCTCTTCTGCGCGGGATTCATCTCGATGTACATGGTCTTTTCGATCTTGTCGGGCAAATCCTTCAGGACCTCTTTTTTGACGCGGCGCAAAATAAAGGGATATATCTTTTTCTTGAGCTCCTGCACGGCGTCCTTGTCGTTGAATTTCTGGATGGGCTCGGCGTAAAAGGCGTTGAATTCCTCATAGGAGCCGAACATCGCCGGGTTCAGGAAGCGGAACAGCGAATAGAGCTCGCTGAGATTGTTCTCGATGGGCGTCCCCGAGAGCGCGATCCTGTTTTCGGAATTGAGGAGCATCACGGCCCGGGTCGTCTGGGCGTTGACATTTTTGATATTCTGGGATTCGTCCAGGATAATCAGATCGAAAGAAATCGTCCGCAATTTTTCCACGTCGTTCCGGATCGTCCCGTACGTCGTCAGGGTCACATCGTTGTTGTCGATGATCTCCAGCGTCCGGTTGATGCCGTAATAGACGCCGATGGTGAGATTGGGGCTGAAACGACGGATTTCATTGTCCCAGTTATAGATGAGGCTCTTGGGCATAACGACGAGGGAATGCCGCCCCGGCTCCTCGTGGAGTTTTGTCAGAAGCGTAATGGCCTGCAGGGTCTTTCCGAGTCCCATATCGTCCGCAAGGCAGCCGCCGAGATTGTTTTTCAGCAGGTAGTGGAGCCATTTGAAGCCGTATTCCTGGTATTCCCGCAGGGTTGCCGTAATGGCGGGGAATTTTACCGAATAGTTTCGCAAGTCATTGATCCCCAGGAAAAATTCCTTGCTCTTTTTCATTTGGGATTCGAGAATTTTCTCCTCCAGCATACTCTCGATCAGCGGATAGTCAAAAAAGGAAAGTTTCGCGCTCTTGGCGTCGTTTTTGAATATCCGTTCGAGTTTTTCGATGTATTTTTTGTTGATCAGGGCGTTGGTCCCGTCACTCAAAGCCACATAGGACGTACCGCTCCGATAGGAGGAAATCACATCGAGGATCGAGAATTTCTCTCCTTCGATTTCCAACTCGAGATTTCCGGCGTCGAGGTAGTCGATGGATTCGCCGAAGCCTCCGACGATTCTCGGCTTTACCGGCCGTATGTTGTATTTTTTCAGGCGGTCCGTCCCCTCTATCTTGTAAACGGAGGCAAACTGCAGCAGGTCTTTCATCACGAATTCTTTGGCCAGTTTTTCCTGCATGATGATCAGGTTCGATTCATCGACGAAAAATCCCGCCCGGACTTTCAAGTCCTTCTGCCTTTTGACAAGGACTTTCGTGATCTCGTCCACCAGGTTGTGGACCCCTGTCAAGTCTACCACGGAGATGTTCACCTTCTTTTCCATGTCGTTTACGATGGCGATTTTTACGATTTTATTCTCATTGAGAAAGGCGTAGTCCATGGAAGATACCGAAAGATCAATTTTCAGATACAGGCTCTTGTCCTGGGCGATTTTCTCTATGAGCATGCAAAGTTCCGGATGCACCGGCAGATCGTGACTGACCGTATAATCGAGATAGTCAAAGCCGAGGCCCGGAAAATACTTCAACGTCAGGGTCAGAAACGTTTCCAGTTTGCTTTTCTCCACTTTGCAGACCACTTCCTCCAACGCGTGGAATTCGTCCTTATCGATATCGAGATAAAAAATTTTGTTGTCCACAATGGCGATGCTGTCTTCAATCAGATAGGGATTCCGGTATTGCTCATTGAGGACCAGTTCCGAAACCAGGGTGTTTTCATCGCCTTCCGACTCGCTGATCAAGAGGGAGAGACTGTTGTCTTCCTCCCGCACCAGCACAGGCTCAAAATTTTCGTCCACAAAAAAGGCCGAGGCCGACAGAAAATCGAGGATTTCCGTATAGTCGTTCAGAC
>JAISST010000068.1 GCA_031272945.1 Fusobacteriaceae bacterium | reverse complement strand
TGTTTGATGAATGTATCAAAGGCCAGTTTTTCCGCCTTGCTCCCGACGCCGAAGGCCTGCACAAAGGAGTGGGCCATGGTCCCTACGCTGGGAATGTCGTATTTGTATTCGGTCATGATGTTCGAATGGCTGGCGCAGCCTCCGATGACGGCGGCCTTGTTGCCCGCCAGCGCGCTGTCAAAGCCGTGGGCCCGCCTGCTTCCGAAGGCGGAAACCGGTATGGGCCAGGCGGCTCTTGTGACCCGGGACGCTTTTGTGGCGATGGCCATCTGCATGTTGATGATGTTTAGAATCGGGGTTTCGAGAATTTGCGCCTGAATCAGGGGCGCCCGGATCGTGATGACCGGTTCGTTGGGGTAGGCCAGTTCTCCGTCCCGAAAAGCGTAAATATCCCCGGTAAATTTCAGCTTGCAAAGGAATTGGCAGAGATGCGGCTCGTCAATGAGCTTCGAAAAATACCCGGCTTTTTCTTCTTCGGAAGTGTTGTTCAGAATATCTATAAGTTGTACGACCTCCTGTATGCCCGATACAACCGCAAAGCCTCCGTCCTCGGTCTTTCGAAAGAAGACGTCAAAAACGGCCTCCATATTCTCCATATGCTCCATCAGATAGACGTCGCTTTCGGTATACTGATAGCGATCCGAATTGATCACCCTCGCAAAATCAGTCAAGATCACATTTTTATCCATGGACAACCCCCTCGTGTTCTCTTTATTTATTTTTCCAGAATGGTCTGGACGAGATCCGCTATTTTGACGGGATCCGCTTTTTTGTCAAGCCCGATGACGTTCTTTTGATACCATTTTTTCAGGTTTCTCGTGATGGCGGCGTGGCAGTCCGCCCCGAGACTCAACTGGGGCCTGCCGTAGTTGTCGGCGAAGACAACGAGAGGAAGCGTCAGGGCTTCTGCTTTTCTCTCCTTCAAATACCCCTCGATCCACTTGCATTTGGGAAGAAGGGTCAAAAGTGGATTTTTCACCGTTTCCTGCGTCTTATTATCCGCGATCCACCAGGTCTTTCCCGAGGCCTCTCCCCGGGCGAAAAGCCCTTTCCAGAAAACTTTGATCACAATAAGGACATTATTGACCACAAAGTAAGCGTCCCACGCCCCCTCGTCGCTCCGGGCGGCTTCGTCCACGATCCGGAATATGCCCTTTCCCCGGGAGAGTTTGCGCAGCTTGCGGGAAATCCTCGCCAGGGCGCAGGCCTTCGTCCTGTATTTTTTGATGCGCAGGGCGATAAGCCAGAAGACGAAAAGTCCCGCGCTTAGAATCAGAATCAGCGGAACGGCGTCCCGCAAAGAATGTATTTTCCATAGTTGAAATTGAAATGAGCCTGCCATTGATCCCTCTTCCTCCGTCGGGTTTTCCCGGAAATTATAGTACAGCTTATTTTACCATAAATTTCGGAAAATCAAAAGAAAATAATGAAAAAAGGCCGCGCCCCGATGGGAACGGCCTTTTCAAGCCTTATTTTACGGGCTTTGTAGCCATGACGGTGGCTTCCCCGTCAATGACGAGCTCCCCTCTCTGGTTTACAACGGTCGTATGCATATAGGCGATCCGTTTCTCGGGGACGACCTTTGTCACCTCTCCGGTGGCGGTGATCGTATCGCCGAATTTTACCGGCAGGAGAAACTTGCATGTCTGCCCCAGATAGATGGCGTCGGCGCCGGGAACCAGCATGCCTACCAGTGTGGAGAAGAAAGATGCCGTCAGCATGCCATGCACGATTCTTTCCCCGAATCGTGTCGTTTTTGCGTATTCCGCGTTTACATGAACGGGGTTGATGTCCCCGATCAGTCCCGCGTACGTGTAGACGTCGCCCTCGGAAATCGTCTTTGTAACACTTTTTTTCATACCTACAAAAATCTCATCAATACTGTAACCGCTCATGTTCAAACTGTTTTCATCCAATAAACTGCTCATACTTTTCATCATCTCCTGTCTGATCGATTGTGTTCTCGTTTTCCTTGACACAATAGCATATTATAACCAATCGCGGAAATTGTCAATAGGGGAAAGAAAATTTATTCTTTCGGTGAAAAAAATCCGGAGGGAAAAATAAAATGGATAGAAAGTCATCAAAGTTTGGAAAAAAAAAGAGCATTTTCAATAAATTCAATGCCCCCAAAAGCGACAATTTGTCTGAGAAGTGGAAATTATGGGGTAAATCCCCGCAAAAAATTTTCAAGAAAACAGTTGACAAAATTTGTGACTTGTGGTAATAATTATTACATAATGATAAAATTGCAAAAAAAGAAGGGATGAAACTTTTTGGGCGGAATATTGGGAATGATCTCCCGCAACGGCGCGCCTGTGATGAAAAAAATTCTTGCAAAGGGCCTTATTTGCGTTCCGTCATTTTTGTTGGCATTGATGTTGTAACAGGTACAACATTTAAACTACAATTTTTTAAAAGGAGGATTATTATGAGTATTGAAGAAAAGAAGTTTGAGAAGTTGTTGGTCAGTGTTGAGGAAGGCATAGCAGTCATCACGATCAATAATCCCCCCGCCAATTCTTTGGGAACACAGGCTTTGACAGAACTGAAAGAAGTTCTGGACGAAATCGAAACGAGAAAGGACATCAAAGTTGTCATCACCACCGGCATCGGCAAGTTCTTCGTTGCGGGCGCGGACATCAAAGAAATGGTCAGCGCTTCTCCGCTGGAAGGAAGAAAAATGGCCGCGTTGGCTCATTACAATTTTGAAAAGCTGGAAAACCTGCCTCAGGTTACCATCGCCGCGGTAAACGGCTTTGCGCTGGGCGGCGGCTGCGAATTCGCAATGGGCGCCGACTTCCGCTATGCTTCCGAGACGGCTCAATTTGGTCAGCCCGAAGTAAATCTGGGAACGATTCCGGGATGGGGCGGCACACAGAGACTGCCGAGACTCATCGGAAAAGGAAGAGCAAAGGAAATTATCTTTACAGCCGACATGATTCCCGCTCAGAGAGCTTATGAAATCGGCCTTGTAAACAAAGTGGTTCCGGGCGACGGCGCGGCTCTTGTGGAAGAATGCAAGAAAACAGCCAAGAAGATCATGACAAAAAGTCTCGTAGCCGTTTCTTTCGCGAAAGAAGCCATCAACGCCGGACTGGACGTAGACCTGAAGACGGGCTGCAAGTATGAATGGGAATTGTTCAGCCTGACATTCGCGACGGAAGACAAGAAAGCCGGAATGACATCCTTCGTGGAAAAGGGCGCGAAAGCTCCCGTGGATTTCCCCGGCAAGTAAGCTGTCCGAAACGGCCGACCGGCAATGCCGGGATCCGGCATCATCAGTAACAAGCAAAAATCAAACAGACAGGAGTGAAGAACTATGAGAAAAGTACCTGTTATTACCGCTGCGGAAGCCGCGGAGTTTCTATATGACGGTTGTACGTTTTCCTGCGGCGGATTCGTAGGCAGTGACAATACGGAAGCCTTGTCCACCGCCATCGGAGAACGCTTCAAAAACACGGGATCTCCCAAGGGATGTACGTTCTTCTTCGTAGCCGGACAAGGCAACAGAGGCGGAGAAGCGGCGGACCATTTCGCTTACGAGGGACTCCTCAAACGGGTTGTGGGAGGCCATTAC
This sequence comes from Fusobacteriaceae bacterium, assembly GCA_031272945.1. Lineage (GTDB taxonomy): Bacteria > Fusobacteriota > Fusobacteriia > Fusobacteriales > Fusobacteriaceae > JAISST01. Next base: position 654 of record JAISST010000068.1, on the reverse strand, counting down.
AACCTGATTCCCGGCATCAGCAAGCTGATCCTGGACAACAAAGTGGAAGGATACAATTTCCCGCAGGGCACCCTGGCCCAGCTGACAAGGGATATTGCGGCGCACAAACTCGGTACGCTGACCCATGTGGGAATGAACACCTACGCCGACCCCTTGAACGGCGGCGGCAAACTCAACAGCATCACGACCGAGGATCTCGTTGTCCGGGTAAATATCCTCGGGCAGGAAAGACTGCTGTATAAGGCGTTCCCCATTGATGTTGTCTTCCTCAGAGGCACCTATGCCGACGAAGCGGGAAATGTCACGCTGGAACACGAAGTAGCGACGCTGGAAGCGACATCCCTGGCTCAAGCCGCCAAGAACAGCGGCGGAAAAGTTGTCGTGCAAGTGGAAAAACTGGTGGAAAGAGGAAGCCTCGATCCGAAGCTCGTAAAAGTGCCCGGTATCTATGTGGACGCCGTTGTGGTTGTGGAAGATTACAAGTTGCGCGAACAGTGCTACAACAAACCCTATGACCCCGCTCTGGCAGGAAACGCCAAGACGCCTCTGGGAAGCGTAAGCCCCGCGAAACTTGACGCCAAGAAGATCATCGGAAGACGCGGCGCCCTGGAATTGACGGAAAATACCGTTGTGAACCTCGGAATCGGCGCGCCG